>CAJUKM010000025.1 GCA_910587535.1 uncultured Bacilli bacterium | reverse complement strand
AGGATGGTTCACTGCAGCCACTGGAGGAACAGAAGTAGTATCATCTACTCAAGTTACTCTCACATCAAATCAGACTTTATTTGCCCATTGGGAAAGAGCTACTGTCACGGTTACTTTAGATGCTAATGGTGGTTCTATGACAACATCCTCTGGAACTGTTAGTTCTACGAATATAGAAAGAGTTATAGGACAACCTTATGGTGAATTATATACTCCTACTGTTATCAATGCTGATACATTTAAAGGATGGTTCACTGCAAAAGAAGGAGGTACAGAAATAACTTCTTCGACGATTGTCACTAACACCAGTAACCACACATTATATGCTCAGTGGAAAAAAGGATGCTTCCTTGCTGATACATTGATCTACACTCCTAACGGTTATAAAAATATTCAAGATATAAAATCTGGAGACAAGGTATATTCATATAATGAAAAAACTGGTGAAATAGAGATAGATGAAGTAATGTATTTGATAAAACATCAATTCGATTCGATTCATGATATAACCTTAGAAGACGGAACAAAGATACATATAACATTTAATCATCCAGTATACGATCCGATATCAAAAAAATGGATAGACGCTGGTTCACTTAAAGAAGGAGATTACTTACAAGATTCAAACGGCAAAAAGTTAAAAATAATCGACATCACAATCCGAGAGGAAGAATTTACAGTCTACAACTTTGAAGTTAAAGACAATCACAATTATTTTGTCACTGAATCTAACGTTCTGGTACATAATGTTGTCACAACTGGATAAGATTATATATTCCAAATAGTTTATTAAAAAATAAAACATTGACAAATCATTAAACGATGCTATAATCATATTTAGAAAGCAGATGACGAAGACGACGATATTCGAGTACTTTTTAAGAGAGGTCCAAATGTGGTGAAATGGACTAATTGGAAAGATATTGTAGATCACTTTTGATGCGCCATTTCGATATTTAGAAGTGGACGGCTTATCCCACGTTAAGGGTATAAAGGTAAATATAAGTTTACAAATTAAGGTGGTACCACGATTAAATCGTCCTTTAGTTTGTAAACTTTTTTAATTAGAAAGAAGGATGACAAATGGATTATAAAGAAACTTTAAAAATGCCTAATACGGAATTTCCTATGAGAGGAAACTTGCCGGAAAATGAAATCGCCATGCGTGAAAAATGGGAGAAAATGGATCTCTATAATGCTATAAAGGAGAAAAATAAAGAAGGAAAGCCATTCGTATTACACGACGGACCTCCATATGCCAATGGATCTATACATATGGGTCACGCATTAAATAAATGTATTAAAGATTTCATGAACCGCTATAAATTCATGAGAGGGTATGATGTCACATACATTCCTGGTTGGGATACCCACGGATTGCCTACTGAACAAGCAGTTACTAATAGTGGTGTTGACCGCAAAAGTATGACTAAACAAGAGTTCAGAAGTAAATGTCAAGAATTTGCAGCAGGTCAAGTATCAACTCAAATGGACGGATTTAAGAAACTCAATGTCATAGGTGATTGGGAGCATCCTTATATCACATACGATAAAGAATTTGAAGCTTCTCAAATAAGAGTATTTGGAGAGATGGTAAAAAAAGGTTTAATCTTTAAGGGAATGAAGCCTGTCTATTGGAGTCCTAGCTCAGAATCCGCCCTTGCTGAAGCTGAAATAGAATATAAAGATAGAAAAGATGCGTCTCTCTATGTAGCTTTCTCTTTAATCGAAGGAAATGACGTCGTTGATGAAGGAGACAACTTAGTAATATGGACTACTACTTCGTGGACGATTCCTGGTAATACTGGTATTTGTGTAAACGAAGAATACGAATATGTAAGAGTAGAAGTTTCCGGAAAAAAATATGTCGTTGCAAAGGACCTTTTAGAAAGTTTAACTGAATTGTTCGAATGGACAGACGTAAAAGAAATCAACACCTTTAAAGGCTCAGAGATCGTCGGTCTTAAATATGAACACGTTTTCAAAAACAGAATAGGTAAAGTAGTCTCTGGAGATCACGTTACCTTAGACAGTGGTACTGGTTTAGTTCACACTGCTCCAAGTTACGGTGCAGACGATTTCGAAGTAGGAAAGAAATTCGGACTAGATATGGTCTTTGGCGTAAACGACGATGGTACTTTAAATAAAGAATCTGGAGAAGAATTCGACGGAATGTTCTTTGAAGATGCCAATAAAGCTATTGCAATGAAATTAGAAGAGATGGGAGTTCTTCTAAAACTTAAATGGATTACCCACAGTTATCCACACGACTGGAGAACTAAAAAGCCAATAATCTTTAGAGCGACATCTCAATGGTTTTGTTCTATAGAGAAGATCAGAAAAGAAATCCTAGATGAGATAGAACATAATATCAACTGGCATCCTGAATGGGGACAAATTAGACTTCATAACATGATAAAAGATAGAGGAGACTGGTGTATTTCTCGTCAGAGAGCCTGGGGTGTACCATTACCTATATTCTATAATGAAGACGGTTCAGAAATCCTAGATTATGATGTCATAATGCACGTAGCAGATTTATTCGAAAAACACGGAAGTAACATCTGGTTCGAAAAAGAAGCAGAAGACTTGTTGCCAGAAGGATATACGAATCCTGCTAGCCCTAATGGTAAATTCAAAAAAGAAGAAGATATTATGGACGTGTGGTTCGACTCAGGTTCTAGTCACACTGGTGCAATGATTGCAAGAGGATTGCCATATCCAGCTGATGTCTATTTTGAAGGATCAGATCAATATAGAGGATGGTTTAACTCATCTTTAATAACGGGTGTTGCGGTATATGGAAAAGCACCTTATAAAAATGTCATTTCTCATGGATTTACGATGGATGGTAATGGTCAAAAGATGAGTAAAAGTCTTGGAAATACTATCGATCCATTGAAGATGATAAGTCTTCATGGAGCAGATATATTGAGACTTTGGTCTGCAAGTATCGATTATACTGAAGACATGCCTATAAACGACGATATAATTAAACAAGTAAAAGAATCTTACAGAAAGATAAGAAACACATACAAATTTATTTTAGGAAACTTAAATGACTTTGATCATACGAAAGATTCCGTCGAATTCGATAAAATGTTACCATACGATAAATATATGATGGTTAAACTTAACGAATATACGAAGAATGTCTTAGATGCATACGAAAGATTCAGTTATCAAGACATATATAAATTAACTAACAACTTTGTCTCATTCGACTTGTCTAACTTCTATCTAGACTTTACAAAAGATATATTATATATAGAAAAAGAAGACTCTTTAAATAGAAGAAGTGTACAGACAGTGCTTTACCATGTTTTATTAAATATGATAAAATTATTAGCGCCTATCCTTCCATACACATCTGATGAAGTATACGGATACTTAAATGAAAAAGAAAAAAGTATTCACTTAGAGAGAATGCCAGAAGTAATAGAGTATAAAGAGAGTGAAAAAATACTTAAGAGTTTCGAAGTATTCTTCCAAGTTAAAGAAGATGTCAACAAAGCTTTAGAAGATGCTAGAAATGAAAAACTTATCGGTTCGAGCCTAGAAGCTGAAATCTCGATATATGCAAAAGAGGACTATAAAAAAGTTTTAACAGATCTCGAACAGTATTTAAAACAATTATTTATAGTATCTAACGTAACTTTAGTCGATCAAGAATTACCTATTATAAATAAGGTTGGCGTCAAAGTCGTCAAATCAGAGGGTGAAAAATGTGAAAGATGCTGGAATTACGTCGATAAAGCGGAAGAAGGACTATGTTCTAGATGTAAATCAGTATTAAATTAAAACGAACTATCGAGTAATCTCGATAGTTTTTAAATGTCTATAAAAGTGTCCAATTATAAGTGTATAGTTTAAATCGTTACGAATTGATGCTATACTTTTAATAAGTAAAAGGAGATACGATATGAAGAAATTAGAAAACAAAGTAGCTATAATTACAGGCGGAGCAATGGGTAACGGATTGGGAATCGCGAAAGTCTTTTTGAGATATGGAGCAGACATATGCATACTCGATTATTCTAAAGAGTTACATAAGACGATAGAATCTCTTAAAAGTGACTTTCCTGAATCTAAGATATGTGGATATGAGGTAGACATCAGAGATAGAAAAGAAGTTGACAAATGTATAGATGGAGCAGCAAAAGAATTGGGAGATATCGATATATTAGTAAATAATGCAGGAGTTTGTAAACTTGAGACGTTTGAGACTATGAGTGAAGAGGTTAGAGACTTTCATTTCGATGTCAACATCAAGGGAACTTGGAACGTCACAAAATCGACTCTTTCTCACATGAAAAAAAATGCTGAATCTAGCATAGTAAACTTGGCTAGTGTTACTGGTCCTATGGTAGCCGACACTGGAGAGGTCGCCTACGCTACGACTAAAGCTGCTCTAATCGGATTTACAAAAGCTCTAGCTATGGAACTAGTTGGCGACAAAATACGCGTAAATTCTATTTTACCTGGATACATTTTAACTCCAATGGTCGAAGGCATCAGCGTCGATACCGATAGTAAGAATCCTCAATCCGTAATAGACGGTATAGCGGCAGGTATTCCGATGAGAAGACTTGGAACGATAGAAGAGCTAGGAGAATTAGCAGCGTTTCTTGCTAGCAATGAATCGTCATATATAACAGGACATGAATTTGTAATAGACGGAGGAAGTACTCTCCCAGAAACGTCTAGTGTAGGAGTATAAAAAAGATCTATCGACTTATTTATTTTTCGATAGATCTTTTTTACATGATTTGATAAAAGTTAAGATATCATTATCTTCGACTTCTAGAATTACTAATAATTTCTGAATAGTTTCGAACTTTGCAACAACATAATTTCCGTTTTCTATTCTTTGAAGATTTCTCCATGAAATATCACACTGTTCTGCAAGTTTTTCTAGAGTTAAACCTCTCTTCAACCTGTATTCTTTCAACATATTTTATCCACCCACTATGACAATTATGTCATTGTTAAAAAATATTTTGTATGACGCTAAAGACATGTTACGAACTGATATTTATAGGGTAGGTTAAAAAACAAAATTTATACTACTGTCTATTTTCGATTAAAAAATTTTTATAACTTGAATTTTTTGTGAAAAATAATCTAAAAACTTATCTAAAAATACTTGCAAACCTTAGAATTATGCCGTATAATGGGTATTGGTTTGACTGCTTAGATGTGCGAGGTTGCTGATACGCCACGTTAAGTTGATAGAAATTTGAACGTTGCAATCAGGTAATTCACACGGAGCAAGTTTATACTAGATGTAAACGAAGGGAGGACATGTAAATGTCAAATAACACAATCCGTATTAGACTAAAAGCATTTGATCATCGTTTGTTGGACAACGCTTGTAGTAAAATACTAGAAACTGTTAAAAGAACTGGAGGAGAAGTATCTGGACCAGTACCGCTTCCGACTGAAATTGAGAAGATTACTGTTCTAAGAGCTGTTCACAAGTACAAAGATTCGAGAGAACAATTCGAACGTCGTACTCACAACAGACTTATCGATATTAAGAATCCAAGTAAAGAAACTATCGATGCTATGGGACGCTTAGATTTACCTAGCGGAGTTGGTATCGAAATAAAAACAAAATAAACGGAGGTATTTAGATGAAAAAAGGAATCTTAGGTCGTAAAGCCGGAATGACTCAGGTCTTTACGAAAGAAGGAAAAGTTATTCCTGTCACTGTTATCGAAGTTGAACATAACGTAGTTACTCAAGTTAAAACGAAAGAAACTGATGGCTATGAAGCAGTTCAATTAGGAATAGTTGACAGAAAAGAGAAAAACGCTACTAAAGCTAGCGTTGGACATGCTAAAAAGGCAAACACAAATCCTAAGCGCTACTTAAAAGAAATCAGAGATGTCAACGTCGCTGACTATGCGCTAGGTCAAGAACTAACTGCTAGCGTATTCCAAGCAGGAGAAATAGTTGATGTCACAGGAACATCTAAAGGAAAAGGTTTCCAAGGTGTTATTAAAAGACATGGACAATCAGAGGGACCAAAGACTCACGGTTCACGTTATCACAGAAGACCAGGTTCGATGGGAACTATGCGTCCAATGCGTGTTCTTAAAGGTAAAAAACTTGCTGGACACATGGGAAATGAGACAGTCACTGTTCAAAATCTTGAGATCGTCGAAGTTAACGAAAAAGAAAATTACATTTTAGTTAGTGGAAACGTTCCAGGACCAAAAAGTTCTTTAGTTTTAATCAGATCTGCAGTAAAAGGAGGAACTGTTACTCCAAAAGAAATCGTATCATATGAAGAAAAAGCCGAAGAAATTATAGATGCTTCTACTGAAGTCGAACCAACAGTAGTAGAAGAAACTCCGGTTGAAACTTCTGATGCAGTTGAAGAGATAGCAGAGACACCTGCAGAAGAATCAGTAACTGAAGAAGCTCAAAAACCAGAAGAGAAAGACGAAGCTAACGCTTAATCTTTGGTGAAAGGAGAATTCTATTATGAAGAAAACTAACGTAATAAACCTTAAAGGTGAAAATGTTAAAGAATTAAAACTAAATGAAAATGTCTTCGGAATCGAACCGAACGATATCGTTTTGAAAAAAGCGATTAGATTACAATTCGACTCTTTCAGACAAGGAACAGCAAAGACAAAAACGAGAACGGAAGTTTCTGGCGGTGGACGTAAACCTTACCGTCAAAAAGGAACAGGTAATGCCCGTCAAGGATCTATCCGTGCAACTCAATATAGACACGGTGGTATAGTTTTTGGACCAACTCCAAGAGATTATGGATTCAAAACTAACCGCAAAGAAAAAGCATTAGCTTTAAAATCAGCTCTTTCTCACAAAGTTATCGACAACGAATTAGTAGTAATCGACAATTTAGAGATAGCTGACATGAAAACAAAAACTATTAAAGAACTTATCAAGACGCTTAAACTAGAGGGTAAAGTCCTATTCGTTACTGAAGGGGATGCTGAGAAATTATATATGGCTGCCCGCAATTTAGGATATGCAGATGTCATCATGGCTGATGATTTGAGCGTTTTAGATATCGTAAATTCAGATACGATCGTATTCGACGAAAAAGCGATCACAAAAATTGAGGAGGCGCTTAAATAATGCATTACGGAGATATTATTATTGCACCAGTTATCACTGAAAAATCATCTGTTGTCTCTAGTGATGGGAAAACTTATGTATTCAAATGCAACAAAAATGCGAACAAGTTCCAAATCAAAGATGCAGTAGAAAAAGCCTTCGGAGTTAAAGTGGCAAAAATTACTACACTTAACACGAAAGCTAAAAATAAGAGAGTCGGTAGATATACTGGCAAAACTAAAACTTATAAGAAAGCTTATGTTACCTTAGTTGATGGTGACAAGATAGAGTTATAGGAGGGATTATATTATGGCAATTAAAAAATATAAACCTACCACTAATGGTAGACGTGGAATGTCTACACTTCAAAATGAAGAGATAACTACTAGTACTCCTGAAAAGAGTTTACTCGTTTCTAAAAGTAAAACAGGCGGACGTAATAATTTAGGAAGAACTACAGTAAACCATATCGGTGGAGGAGCTAAACAGAAATATCGTCTAATAGATTTCAAGAGAAACAAACACGGTATTCCTGCTCGTGTAGCTACCATCGAATATGATCCAAACAGAAGTGCAAACATCGCTCTATTAATATATAAAGATGGAGAAAAGCGTTATATTCTCGCTCCTAAAGATTTAAAAGTGGGAACTATCGTTGAAAGTGGAGAGAATGTAGACATTAAAGTCGGAAATGCACTTCCACTTGCTAGCATTCCTGTCGGTACTGTTGTACACAACGTAGAATTGAAACCTGGAAAAGGTGGAGAACTCGCAAGAAGTGCTGGAACTAGTGCTCAGATTATGGGTAGAGAAGGAAAATACGTATTGTTGAGACTTCAAAGTGGAGAGATGCGTAAAGTTCTAGGAACTTGCATGGCAACAGTCGGTGTAGTAGGAAATGAAGACTACGAATTAGTCAACATCGGTAAAGCCGGAAGAAAAAGACATATGGGTGTTAGACCTACTAACAGAGGTAGCGTAATGAACCCTAACGATCACCCACATGGTGGTGGTGAAGGACGTACTCCAGTAGGACGTAAAGCACCGATGACGCCTTGGGGTAAACCTGCACTCGGTCTTAAAACACGTAAGAATAAAAAAGCTTCTGACAAGCTTATAGTCAGTAGAAGGAAAAAATAGGTGAACATTCATGGGAAGAAGTATTAAAAAAGGACCTTACGTTGCTCCACATCTTATGAAAAAAGTAAAAGCAGCTAAGGCAAGTACTAAAAAAGAAGTAATCAAGACTTGGTCTCGTCGTTCTACTATTTTTCCAGAATTTGTAGGACTAACTTTCGCAGTTCATAACGGAAAAGATTTCATTCCAGTTTATGTAACTGAGGACATGGTCGGACGCAAGTTAGGTGAATTTGCTCTAACACGCAAATTTACTGGACACGGTGGAAATAAATAGGAGGGTAGAACATGGAAACATACGCAATACATAAAGGCGCAATCGTCGCTCCAAGAAAAGCGAGAATGACTATCGACCTCATAAGAGGTAAAAAAGTTTCTGAAGCTAGATCTATCCTCGCAAACACTAACACTAAATCTAGTAGACTAATTGTAAAAGTTCTAAATTCAGCTGTAGCTAACGCTACAAACAATTTGGGAATGAATGAGGCAGACTTATTCGTATCAGAATGCTTTATCAATCCTGGACAGACGATCAAGAGAATAAAGTTCGGTTCAAGATCTAGAGTAAACAGACACGATCATAGAACTAGTCATATAATAGTCAAAGTTTCAGATGGAAAAACTGAAACAGTAAAGGAGGCAAAATAATGGGACAAAAAGTCAATCCTAACGGTTTAAGATTAGGTATCAATAAAGACTGGAAGAGTAAATGGTACTCAAAGAAAAATGATTTTGCCGACACTCTTTTAAACGATATTAAGATTCGTGAATATTTAAATAAAAAATTGAGCGGAGCAGCTGTATCTAGCATCGTAATCGAAAGAAACAATAAAAATAGAACAAACGTAAAGATTTCTACTGCTAGACCTGGTGTCATAATCGGTCAAGGTGGAAAAGAGATAGAAGTTTTACGTAACGAACTTAAAAAACTTACTGGAGAAGACGTATATGTTCAAATCGTAGAAGTCAAAAATCCAGATATGAACGCACAGTTAGTTGCAGATTCTATCGCTAGCCAAATCGAAAACAGAGCATCGTTCAGAAATGCTCAAAAACGCGCAATAAACAACACTATGAAAGCAGGAGCTAAGGGAATTAAAACTAAAGTTTCTGGAAGATTAGGCGGAGCTGAAATTGCAAGAAGCGAAGGTTACACTAAAGGTACAGTACCTCTTCATACTATCAGAGCAAACATAGATTATGCTACTAGTGAGGCAGATACTACTTACGGTAAAATAGGTGTTAAAGTATGGATCTATAAAGGTGAAATACTTGGAGTTCCTTCGTTTGAAGAAGAAGAGAATAAAAATGAAAGACGCGACAATAGAAGACGTGACGATAACCGTCGTAACAACAAAGAAAGTCGTGAAGTAAAGGGAGGTAATGACCATGTTGATGCCAAAGAGAGTTAAATATCGTAAACCTCATCGTTTATCATACGAAGGTCATTCAAAAGGTAATACTGAACTTCACTTCGGTGAATATGGCTTGATGGCTACTGAAGGTGGATACGTAAATGCTAGACAAATCGAAGCAGCTCGTATCGCCATGAACCGTTATATGAAACGTGGTGGTAAAGTGTGGATTAACATATTCCCACATTTAGGTAGAACTAAAAAAGCTCTTGGTGTTCGTCAAGGTAAAGGTAAAGGATCTGTAGAAGAATACGTTGCAGTTGTAAAAGAAGGCAAAATAATGTTCGAAATCGGACAAGTTTCTGAAGAGATCGCTAGAGAAGCCTTGAGACTTGCTTCACATAAGTTGAGCGTCAAGACTAAAATAGTTACAAAAGAAAGTGGTGTTAATTGATGAAATTAGAAGAAATGAGAAAGATGACACCTAGTGACATAGATAAAAAGATCAACGAATGCAAAGATGAACTATTCACTTTAAGAATGCAATTATCTACCGGTACTTTGAGAGAAACTCATAAAATACATGAGTTGAGAAAGACTATCGCTAGATTGAAAACCGTTAAACGTGAAATAGAAAATGGAGGTAATTAATTATGAGTGAAACTAAAAAAGTAACTCTCGTCGGAAGAGTAGTAAGCGATAAAATGGATAAGACTATCACAGTTTTAGTTGAAACTCAAAGAAAACATCCATTATATGGTAAGAGAGTAAAATATTCTAAGAAATACCATGCCCATGACGAGAAAAATGAAGCTAAAATAGGAGATACAGTTAAGATAGTACAGACTAGACCACTTGCTAAAACAGTAGATTACGAACTAGTTGAAATACTTGAAAAAGCTGTAATCTTATAAGTAGGAGGATTACTATGATTCAGGTAGAAAGTAGATTAAAAGTTGCTGATAACTCTGGAGCAAGAGAAATATTAGTAATCAGAGTATTGGGCGGAAGTAAAAAGAGATATGCTAATATCGGTGACGTCGTAATTGGAACTGTTAAAAAAGCACTTCCAAACGGAACAGTTAAAGCCGGTAAGGTAGTTAAAGCCGTAATCGTTAGAAGCGTAGAAGGCGTAAGAAGAGCTGATGGAAGTTACATCAAATTTGACGATAATGCTTGCGTTCTTATCAAAGAAGACAAATCTCCAGTTGGAACTCGTGTCCTAGGACCAGTTGCTAGAGAACTTCGTGATAAAGAATATGCTAAGATCGTTTCATTGGCTCCAGAAGTTTTATAAGGAGGATAATGTATGAAGATTAAAGTTGGAGATACTGTTACAGTTATTGCTGGATCTGATAAAGGTAAAACTGGAAAAGTAATTAAAACGTTGAGAAAAGAAAATCGCGTCGTCGTCGAAGGTGTTCACATTGTTAAAAGACATGTTAAACCTAACAGAATGAACGAGACTGGCGGAATTCTTGAAATAGAAGCTCCTATACATGCCTCTAATGTAAAAGTTTCTAACGAAAAGAAAGCTGCAAAGACAGCAAAAGCTGAGAAAGCTAAAGACACTAAGAAGGAGAGTGAAAAATAATGACTGAATTTAAAAAACTATACGAAGAAAAGATAGTTAAAGATTTGACAGATGAATTTCACTACTCTTCTAAAATGCAAGTTCCAAAATTAGAGAAAATTGTTATCAATATCGGATGCGGAGATGGAGCTCATGATGAGAAATTTATCGACGCGGCTGTTAGAGAATTAGCTCTAATATCTGGACAACAACCTGTTACTACTAAGGCAAAAAAATCTATCGCAGGTTTCAAAATAAGAGAAGGTAACGTAATAGGAACTAAAGTTACATTGCGTGGAGAAAACATGTACAATTTTCTAGAAAAATTGGTTCGCATAGTATTACCAGCAGTTCGTGACTTTAGAGGAATATCGCCTAAATCTTTTGATGGTAAAGGCAATTATACGTTGGGATTAAAAGATCAACTAGTTTTCCCAGAAGTAATATACGATGACGTCGTAAAAGTGCGCGGAATGGACATCGTATTCGTAACTACAGCTAATACAAACGAAGAAGCATTAAAGTTGTTAAGTGGCTTTGGAATGCCATTTAGAAAGTAGGTTAACGTATGGCAAAAAAGAGTTTAGTAATAAAGAATGAACGCAAACCTAAATTCAAGGTACGCGAATATACACGTTGTAAAAGATGTGGACGTCCTCATGGCGTTTTAAGAAAATATAAATTATGCCGTATCTGTTTTAGAGAACTTGCTAATGAAGGCGAAATTCCAGGCGTAAAGAAATCAAGTTGGTAGGAAGGAGAAATTGACATGACTGATAGAATAGCAGATATGCTTACGAGAATTCGTAATGCAAATATAATGAAATATGACACTGTCGAAGTTTTAGGTTCTAAGATGACTGAAGAGATTTCAAGAATTCTTAAATCTGAAGGTTACATCGAAGAATATAAAGTAGAAAAAAATGTCAAGGGTGACAAAATTACTCTAACATTAAAATACGCTAACAACAAAAAAGAAAAAGTCATCACTGGACTTAAAAGAATCAGCAAACCAGGACTTCGCGTATATGCTAAGGCATCTGAATTACCTAGAGTCTTAAACGGTCTTGGTATTGCAATCATTTCTACTTCCGAAGGTGTTATGACTGATAAAGAAGCTAGAAATAAAGGACTAGGAGGCGAAGTACTTGCCTATATCTGGTAAGTGGATATTATGAGTAGAATTGGAAATAGAAAACTTAATATTCCTGCTGGTGTTACAGTTACATTAGATAACAATGATGTCTCTGTAAAAGGACCAAAGGGAGAACTTAGTCTTAAAGTCGACGAATTGATTACCGTTAAAGTAGAAGATAACACTGTAGAGTGTACGAGAGCAAATGAATCTAATGCTTCTAAAAGTTTACATGGAACTACAAATTCTCTAATCGAGAATATGATTATCGGTGTAAGTGAAGGATTCGAAAAAAGCTTAGAGATTAACGGTGTAGGTTACAAATTTAACGTACAAGGAAATAAATTGAACATCACTGCAGGATTTTCACATCCAGTAGTCGTGGATGTTCCAGCAGGTTTAAGTGTAGAACAAGTGAGCAATACTGAAATAACTATTAGAGGAATAGACAAGCAAAAAGTTACTGAATTTGCGGCTAACATTCGTAAATGGAGAAAACCAGAACCTTATAAAGGCAAAGGTATTCGTTACAAAGGCGAAATTATACGTCGTAAAGAAGGTAAAAAGGCTGCTAAATAGGGTAAGGAGAGATTGATATGATAAAAAAAGAAGCAAACAACGCTCTTAGAGTTATAAGACATAAGAGAGTTAGAGATAAAGTTTCTGGAACAGCTGATGCTCCAAGATTAAGCGTATTTAGATCAAATGCCCAAATATTTGCTCAAATAATAGATGATGAAAAAGGAGTAACACTTGTAAGCTCTTCATCATTAGAACTTAAACTTAAAAACGGTGGAAATGCCGAAGGTGCAAGCGAAGTCGGAAAAGATATCGCAAAAAAAGCTACAAAAGCAGGTATTAAACGCGTAGTATTCGATCGTGGAGGATACCAATATCACGGACGTGTGCAAGCTTTAGCAGAAGCAGCTCGCGAAGCCGGATTAGAATTCTAGGAGGGACATAATGGAAAACGAACAAGTTAACAAGAAAAGTGAAAGACAAGATTACAATAAGAAAAACCGTTCTAGAGATAATAGAAGAAACGGAAATACTCCTAGAGAGAAACTATTAAACGGACAAGTTGTCAATATCGCTAGAGTAACAAAAGTTACTAAAGGTGGTAGACGTATGCGTTTTGCAGCAACCTATGCTGTCGGAGATGGAAAAGGTTTAATAGGATTAGGTACAGGAAAAGCTAACGAAGTACAAGATGCTATCAAAAAAGCTGAACAAGCGGCTAGTAGAAATTTGATAAAAATTCCTCTAGTTGATGGAAGAACACTTCCACACGATATAATAGGTACTTGCGGAAGAGCTAAAGTTTTACTTAAAACTGCTAAACCAGGTACTGGTGTTATCGCTGGTGGTACAGCACGTATTATCCTAGAACTAGCAGGCGTTAAAGATGTCGTTTCTAAGAGTTTAGGATCTAATACTAAGATCAACGTAGCTAAAGCTACTATAAACGCTCTTAAAGCTGAACGTACAAAAGAACATATCGCTGAATTGCGTGGCAAGAAAGTGGAGGAACTATAAAATGAAATTAGAAAGTTTAGAAAAAACTCCAGAATTCAAAGCTCGTAAAAGAGTCGGACGCGGTCCAGGAAGTGGAATGGGTAAGACCTCTACTCGTGGAGAAAAAGGACAAAAATCTCGTAGTGGTGTTTCTATCCCAGCTTGGTTCCAAGGTGGACAAAGCCCACTTTATAGAAGAATTCCTAAACGTGGATTTAACAATAAAAGATTTGAGATCAAATTCGCTGTCATCAACGTAAGCGATTTGAACAGATTTAACGATGGAGATGTTATTACTCCAGAATTATTGAAAGAAAAAGGCATAATCAAAAAACAACTCAATGGAGTAAAAGTATTAGGTAATGGTGAATTAGAAAAGAAAGTGACTGTAAAAGCTCAACGTTTCTCTAGTAAAGCTGTTACTAAGATCGAAAGTAAGGGCGGAAAAGCCGAGGTGATTTAGATGTTTAAACGTCTAAAAGGCTTCTTTGGTCCTACTAACAAAGATTTAAGACGAAGACTATTATTTACAGTCTTTGCCTTGGCAATATTCTCTTTAGGTACGAATGTAGTAGTACCAGGAGCAAAAACCATAACGAAAGATTTAGGATTTCTAGAACTACTAAACGTCATGACTGGTGGAGGTCTTAAAACCTTCTCCATCTTTGCATTAGGTGTTATGCCATACATAACAGCATCTATCTTGACTCAATTATTGCAGATGGACATCGTTCCATACTTCAGTGAACTAAAAGAAGAAGGTGCAACTGGAAGACAGAAGATAAATAAAATCAATCGTTATTTGGGTATCGCTTTTGCACTCATACAAGGTTTCATATTCTCATATGCATTTATGAAAAGCTATGGATCTATGACTGTCTTAAAAAGTGCATTAGTTCTAACCGGAGGTACAGCGTTCCTTCTATGGCTAGGCGATGAGATTACGAAAAAGGGAATAGGAAATGGTCAAAGCTTAATAATTATGGCTGGAATCATTCAAGGGATACCATCAGTTTTCGTATCGGCATATAATTCGTTCATCGGAAATAGCGAATTCGCTTTATGGTTCGGCATATTAGCTTTAGTACTTTTCACCCTAGTTTATCTCCTTATAATAGTAGGTGTCATCTGGATTCAAGAAGCTGAGCGAAGAATACCGATCCAATATTCGAATAGGACTGCTTCGTCATATAAAGGCGAGAAGACATATTTGCCAATTAAATTGAATTCGGCAAGTGTAATGCCGGTCATCTTTGCAAGTGCGATAATCGGAATAGTTTCGTTGATCGCAGAATTTGTAAAGAATGACAAATTTACACACATAGTAGAAAATTATATTTCTTATACTTCATGGACTGGATTAGTTTTATACGCTGTTTTGATCTATTTATTCGGAGCTGTATATACTAAGATGTTGATGAATTCGGAAGAAATGGCTGAAAACTTAGATAAATCTCATGCTTACATACCTGGTGTTACTCCAGGAGAGAACACGAGTAAATATTTAAAAAATTCTATATCTAGACTTACAGTAGTAGGAAGTTTATTCCTAATAGTACTTGCAATAATGCCACTTATTTTTACAAAAATTTCTGGTTTAGATAGTGCTGTTACTATAGGAGGAACAGGTCTATTGATAGTCTGCGGTGTATGCTTAGAGACTTATAAACAGATGGAAAGTAGTATCGCTTCTAGAAGTTACACGACTTCTAAGAGGAGAAGATATTAGATGAAAAATGTTTTATTCATCGCACCACCTGCAGCCGGAAAAGGTACACAAAGTGATATGCTTGTTAAAAACTATGGCTATGTACACATTTCGACTGGAGACTTATTGAGAAATGTCGATATAAATACAGACTTAGGTAAACGCATCAGAGAAATACAGGCAAGTGGTCACCTTGTAGAAGATGAAATTGTCTTTAGACTTTTAGAAGACAAATTGAAGTCTATAAAAGGTAACCACTTCCTTCTCGATGGATGTGTCAGAAATGTTAAACAAGCGAGTATGCTAGAAGATCTTTTATCTAAACTGGATGTAAAATTAGACGCTGTGATCGTACTAGATGTTCCATATGACGTGTTACTTAAACGCGCTATTGGAAGAATAAGTTGTCCGAGATGTAAATCGATATATAACAAGTTTTTTAAAAAACCTATAAAAGTTGATGTTTGTGATAACTGTAATGAAAAATTGGTTTCTAGAAATGATGACAATGAAGAGGCGTTTAAAGTTAGATATCAGACATATTTAGAAAATGCAACTCCTTTGATGGATTTTTATGATAAATTAAATAAACTCATAAAAGTTGATGGTACAAAAGATACCGATAAAAAGATAAGCGAGACGATAAAGAATGATTAATATTAAGACTCCCGAAGAAATCGAGTTGATGAAAAAAGCTGGTCATTTAAATTATTTGACTCGCGAATATTTAAAGACTTTGATCGCACCGGGAATTACAACTAAAGAACTGGACGATGAAGCTGGAAAGTTCATAACGTCTCATGGCGGAGTAGCTTCTAGTAAAGGATTCGAAGGATATCCAGGAAATATATGTATTTCTGTTAATGAAGAAGTAGTTCATGGTATACCAGGAAATAGAGTCTTAAAAAACGGAGATATCGTTACTATCGATATCGTAGTAGGTTTAAATGGCTATCAAGCCGATGCTGCCGAAACCATTCCAGTAGGAGACATCAATAAGGAAAAATCATTTCTTTTAAAGCATACGGAAAAAGCACTATATGTAGGCTTGCAAGAAGTCAAGAATGGAGTTAAATTGGGATGCCTCAGTGCTCGTATCGAAGACTATGCTAAAAAACATAAATTAGGTGTGGTACATGAACTAGTTGGACATGGTATTGGTAAAGAGATGCACGAAGATCCTGATGTTCCAAATTATGGAAAATATAATTCGGGAATTACTCTAAAAACGGGTATGACTTTAGCAGTAGAACCTATGTTTACAGCAGGTAAAAGATATGTAAGACTTTTAAATGACGATTGGACTATAGTTACACAAGACAAGAGTCCTAGTGCACATTTCGAACACACCATAGTAGTTACCGACGATGGATATGAAATTTTAACAGGAGAATAAATTAATGGCTAAACAAGAAAAAATTAAGTTTGAAGGAA
Organism: uncultured Bacilli bacterium; assembly: GCA_910587535.1. Lineage (GTDB taxonomy): Bacteria > Bacillota_I > Bacilli_A > RF39 > UBA660 > RUG11867. The sequence goes on along the minus strand of CAJUKM010000025.1, from coordinate 3,872 downwards.
AAGTATTAAAAGTCAATCACGATGTATATGAAGTAGAAATTTCTCTACCTAACAATAAAACTGCAATTGTTTTAGCTCACGTTTCTGGTAAAATGCGAATGAAAATCATTCGCGTCCTACCAGGCGACACAGTTGTGGTAGAGATGACACCATATGATTTAAGACGTGGGCTAATAACTTATAGAAAGTAAAGGAGTGTTGAACATGAAAGTAAGACCGTCTGTAAAACCTATGTGCTCAAAATGTAAAGTTATCAGAAGAAAAGGTAAGATAATGGTTATATGTGAAAACCCAAAACACAAACAAAGACAAGGATAGGAGAGAGTAAAGAATGGCACGTATTAAAAACGTTGAACTACCAAACAATAAAAAAACCTATATCGGTTTAACTCATATTTATGGTATAGGTCAAGCTACAGCTAAAGACATTTGTGAAAAAGCAAAAGTCGATGAAAACAAAAAAATAGGAGAACTTTCTAACGAAGAGATTGCTGCACTTCGTGGAGAAATTGATAAACACTTAGTTGAAGGAGAACTTCGTCGTGAAGTTCAAACTAACATCAAAAATAAAATGGAAATAAATTGTTATCAAGGTGTTAGACACAAAAAAGGACTACCTGTACGTGGACAGAGAACTAGTAGAAATGCTAAGACTCGTAAGGGCAAAGGTAAAGTAGTCGCTAATAAGAAAAAAGTAGGTAAATAGGAGGTTACTATGGCTTATAATAGAAGAAAAAGAAAAGTTAAAAAGACTGTTGTCGAAGGACAAGCACATATACATTCAACTTATAATAATACAGTCGTAACTATTACTGATAACGAAGGAAATGCGATAAGCTGGGCTTCCGCTGGTACGATAGGTTACAAGGGTTCTAAGAAAAAAACTCCTTATGCCGCTGGAATGAGTGCTGAAGCTTGTGGAAAAACCGCAGCAGAAATGGGAATGAAAAAAGTTGAAGTATTCGTTAAAGGGTTAGGAAACGGAAGAGAAAATGCAATCCGTAGCTTACAAGCAGCTGGTTTAGAAATAACAGCTATTAACGACGTAACACCAGTTCCACACAATGGATGTAGACCACCAAAACGTCCAAGAAATTAGTAAAGGGGTGAAATAATGACACTAAATTTTGAAAAACCTGAATACAAAATAAAGGAATACAATGAAAGTAATTTCTATGGCAAATTTGAATTAGAGCCATTAGAAAGAGGATTCGGTACGACTATAGGAAACGCTCTTAGAAGAGTAATGTTATCTAGTCTCCCAGGGTCTGCTATCACTTCTGTCAAAATAGAAGGCGTAATGCACGAATTTCAAAAGATAGAAGGAGTATTAGAAGATGTAACAGGTATAGTATTAAATCTCAAAAGTGTTGTAATCAAAAATCATACAAGTGAGCCTAAAACAGTTCATCTTTCTAAGAAAAAAGAAGGACCTGTTTTAGCAGGCGACATAGAGAGCGATGCAGATATCGAAATAATAAATCCTGATTTGGTAATAGCAAATATAGTAAGTGGAGGATCACTAGATATGACTCTTACTATAGGATGCGGTAGAGGATATGTCGATGCTGCCCAAAATAAAGCAATTTTAGGATCTAATCTTCAACCTGGAGAAATCGCTATCGATAGTCTTTATTCTCCTATTGAGAGAGTACATTTCGAAGTAGAAGGAGCTCGTGTTGGACATAATGAGAACTTCGATAAATTGAACATGTATGTTTATACGAACGGTTCTATGACTCCAGAAGAAGCTATGGCTCTATCATCTAAAATTTTAGTAGAACACCTAAACATAATCTGCGATTTAAACAATATCTCAGACTTATCTGGTGTAATGGCTGAAAAGAAAATAGATGTCATAACTAAGACTTTAGAGACTCCTATCGAAGAGATCGAATTCTCAGTTCGTACTTACAACTGCCTAAAGAGAGCTAACATTAATACTGTACAAGACTTGATCGATAAACGAGAAGCAGAAGTAACTAAAATACGTAATTTAGGTAAGAAGTCATTAAAAGAAGTATTGGATAAAGTCAGTGAAATGGGACTGAAGTTCCACGATTAGAAAGTGAGGTAATAAAATTGAGAAAATTAAACAGAGAAACTCACGTCAGAAGAAGTATTTTAGCAGGTCTTACTAAAACTGTAATCGAAAATGGATACGTCGTAACTACTGAAGCTAGAGCAAAAGAAGTTAGAGTATTAGTAGACAAAATGATTACACTTGGTAAAAGAGGAACATTAGTTTCTAGAAGAAATGCACTTGCTTTTTTACACAATGATAAAAGAGTTGTCGATATATTATTTAACGATTTAGCAAAAAAATACGAGGGAAGAAACGGCGGCTATACCCGAATCCTTAAACTCAAAGAGAGAAAGGGAGACGACGCATTAGAAGTTCGTCTAGAATTAGTGTAAACAGTTCGAATTTGAACTGTTTTTTTTTGGAGAAGCATGTTAAACTTCTAGTATAAGTAAATTATTTAAGAAAAGAAAGAGGTTTAGTATATGAAAAAAGCTTTTCCATATATAATTACAGGTGTACTATGTGCAGCCTTGGCAGGTGGAATCGTATTTTGCCTAATGAATTCCAACGACAAAAATAACAATAGGGGCGATAACAAAGATAGTAATTATACGGAAGTAAATAAAGATAAGAATAATGAAAATAATAGTACAGAAAAAGTCATACTTAAGAGTACTGAAATGAAAAATTCAAAAATCGTTCAGACTTTTGAAATTTCTATGAACGGCAAAAAAGTTCTATTTAATGTCGATTATACGGATAAAGCAGAAAAGCTCGATTCAGTAGATGCAACAGATGGAATTGAAGGATTAGAAACATTAGAAGGAAAAATAAATGATATAACTCTTAATAGCAGTTTGAAAAATATTGCTGATATGGAACATTATAAAAAAGTTCTATTCGAGAAATCTGTCATAGACAAGATATTCACGACTAGAAATTTTAGAATAATAAAGGGAAGCGATAATAAAGATTACTTATTGGTAAATACACAGATTCAAGACAATTTTAATTTTCCAGTTGCTAATTATCTCTATATATTTAATGACACATTAGAACTAATAAACAATACGTTAGATAGCGCTTTTAATGGCGGTAAGGGTATGATGATTCATAACGGTCCGGATTCCATATTATCTTCTGAAGTTGTATCTTATGAAAATGACTTCGGATATAGTGGATTAACTTCTAAAAATATAAGAGTTAAAATAATGAATAATAAAATTTTATATCAATATTCTGTGCTTTCAACAAATAATTCAGATTCTTATGGTAATATAGAAGAGAGAGAATATACGATTTCTAACAATAAGCTTGAATATAAAGTTTTAGGTACACATAAAGCTGATGACATTACTGGACAGTTGCCTTAGTAGTCAGTAGAGAGAAATAATCAATGTTTCTCTTTTTTTGTGAAAAATTACTGAAAAGTTTTCTACTTTACCTAAACTCAAAAACCTCATAAAGAACTTTTTGCTAATTATTCATATCATATCGCGATCTTAACGAAACTTTAAGTGAGTATTGCAATACAGAAAAATAAATAATATAATCATTCTGATCATGATCTAGATGGCATATACTTTACTAATTACTGGACTATGTTTCCTTACGCTTTCAGAAATAATTCAAAGTGGCACTGGAATGATGAATGATCTTTACAAAATTCCAGGCGTAATAGAGTATTAATTAATTCACTAAAACTTCACAGACAAAACACTATTAATACAAACAAGTTTTATATACTGTAATCACGAAATGGATGTGATAGATGAATAGAGAGAAAATAATTCATACTTAAAAAAGATAAAATTAACAAACATAAATTATTTGGTTAAAATTTAAA
>CAJUKM010000024.1 GCA_910587535.1 uncultured Bacilli bacterium | reverse complement strand
GTATTGAGTAAAGGGTATAATAATATGAAAAAGAAAACGGAAGCTATTGTATATATATTAATAATTTTTATAATTGCGTTGATAATATCTGGAATAATAGTGTTTGCAAAGCGTAATGAACCTAAAAAAGAAAATATAGCTCTCGAAGCATATGAAATCGCAAATGTTGAAGAAGTATCTAAAGATATTCCTGAATTTAAAGTCGAAATAATTGGAGATTATGAGGGATTATTGGATAATAATATTTTGAAAGAAAAAAATATAAAGATGTATCAATTTGATGCGGGAATATCTAATGGTAACCAAACACAAACAGCGAAATATACTGGTTTTAAACTTGCTGATATATTAGACGCTATAGATATTTATGAGTATTCTTCTTTAGAATTTAAAAGCGACGAGGACTATTCTTCTGTAGTAAATGAAGCAAATGATAAGTCATTTATCGTATTTATGAAAAATGAAAAAGAAATAGATATTTCCTTGTTGTTGGTTGATAAGCCATATTATAAATCCGTCCAAAATATAACAAGAATATTCGTAGGCAACGATCACACATTTTTAGAAGATAAATCCTAAATTAAGTTCAAATAATGACATAAACGAATTAACTGTCATTATTTTTTTTATTACGATAAATTATGTGCGATAAAATTTTAAATGTATGTTATAATTTAATAGGATAGACGTGTGGTGGTGTAATGGTAAAGAAAAAAAGTAAAAAGATTTCTAGAGCATCGATACCACTTATATTAATAGTTCTTTTAGGTCTGTCGACATTCAGCTCGGAAGAGATAAATTTTAACAAATGGATTAGGCAATTCTTTCCTTCTCCAAGTTATAATATCGAAGAAATACCGGAGTATGATGGAAATCCATATGTCGTAATAAACGACGATAATCCATATTTTAAAACTGAAGAATTCGACGTCTCTAAATCGTTTGAAAGATATAGTGATTTGGATTTACTTGGAAGATGTGGTGAAGCAGTCTCCAATCTAGGAATCGATTTGATGCCCGATAAGGAAAGGGACTATATCGGCATGATAAAGCCTTCTGGATGGCATACAGTAAAGTACGATTTTGTCGATGGTAAATATTTATACAACAGATGTCATTTGATAGGCTACCAACTAACTGGACAAAATGCGAACGAGAAGAATCTCATCACCTGTACGAGGAGCATGAATGCTAAGACGATGTTGGAATTCGAAAACAAAGTTGCAAATTACATAAAAGAAACTAAAAATCACGTTCTATATAGGGTTACGCCCATCTTCAAAGGTGATGAATTAGTCGCAAGAGGAGTAGAGCTAGAAGCTCTATCTATCGAAGATGATGGCAAGGGTATCAAATTCAACGTTTTTATCTATAATATTGAAGAAGGTATCGAAATCGACTATTCAACAGGGGAAAGTAAAGAAATAAATAAGAAAGGATAAAATTTTTATGAAAGTACCATTGAGATTTCAAGTAACTGAGTTCGACTGCGGAACTGTATCTCTTCTAAACGCATTCAGTTATCTTTTTGAGCGAGAAGAGATACCTGCAGAGCTTGTAAAAGCTATACATACATATACATTGGATTGTCATGATGAAAAGGGAAAACTAGGTGAAGGAGGTACATCAAAAGATGCTATCGCTAAGTTATCTTCTTGGATTACCGACTACGCTAACGTAAGAAACTTCGGTGTAAAGTGTACACATCTTTCAAACAAGGATGTAAACTTAGACAATATAAGAGATTGTATTGAAAAAGGAGGAGTGGTGTTCGCGAGATGTCATCAATCTAATGAACATTACGTAATAATGACTGAAATAGATGAGGCGAACGTTTATTTATTCGATCCGTACTATTTAGGAGAAGATCATTTCGATTTAGACCCTGAAGTAGGTTTCATATTCGATGAACCGTTTAAATACAATCGAATCGTAAAATTAAAGAGGTTATTCTCTAATACTAAAAAGAACTTTTCACTCGGAAAAGAAGAGAATAGAGAATGCGTGTTAATAGAAAAGAATAGCGAAGTCTAGTCTTTTATTTTGATTTTTAATATGATATAATTATTGACAGAATAGGGATGGTTAGTATGTTTTTAAACATTTTAAAGATTACTGAAAATATCGCGACTGTAGCGATAAATAAGGGTGGACAAATGATGCCCGATTTGATGAATATGCATGTCGTCTTCGAAAGTGGAAATATGAAAGTCTTAGGCGAAGTCAAGAACATATTGGATAATGCAGTAGAGATCAAGTTTTTGGGAGAGTTTTTAGAAAACGGCTTTCGTACTGGTATCGTAAAGAAACCTAGTTTGAGTTCTAGAATCAGAATGATAAACGAGTTAGAACTTCAAGCTCTAATAGGTACCAAAAAACCTGATAACTTTTTACTTGGATATAGTCCTCTATATAATAACTATCCTATATATGTAAAAATAAACGAATTGTTTTCTAACCATTTTGCCATTTTAGGATCTTCTGGTAGTGGTAAATCTTGTGGTACAGCACGTATCATTCAGAACATATTTGCAAATCCAGAGATGCCAGTATACAATGCAAATTTAGTGTTCTTCGATGCCTATGGTGAATATAAGAATGCCTTTAGCAACTTAAGTCAGATCAATTCGAATTATAACTATAAATTCATAACGACGAATAAGTTGAACGATTCCGATGACGATTTAAGAATTCCGATTTATCTCTTAACTTTAGACGATTTAGCACTCATGTTAAACGCTACAGAACACTCACAGCTTACAATTTTGGAAAGAACTTTGAAATTGGTTAGAATTTTCTCTAGACAGGATGAAGCTTCTTTGAAGGTTAAGAATCATCTAATTGCAAAGGCAATTCTGGCTATACTTTTCTCTAATAAGACTAGCGCTGGTAAGAAAAATGAGATCTTTAAAATCATACACGATACTAATACTCCACAGTTCAATTTTAATACTCCTATTCAGGGTGTAGGATTTACGAGAAGTTTTTCTGAGTGTTTTGAAATAGATTCGAACGGTAATTTTTCGGAAAGCGTACTCATCAACGATTATCTTTTAAGTCATTTGGACGACTCTTTAGAAGAGAGTTTACCAAACGATATCCAATATTTCACTATAGAAGATTTGGAAATCGCACTAAACTTTACTTTGATAAGTGAAGGATTCCAAGAAAACGACGCACTCAGGGATGCTTCTACTGTATTGTTAGTACGTTTACACAGCATAGTTAACTCTAATAATAAGCAGTTGTTCTTGTATCCAGATTTTATAACTTTGGAGCAGTACATTACTTCACTAGTTGTCAAACAGAATAACAGATGTCAAATAGTAAATATCAATCTAGAAGGAGTAGACGATAACCTTGCGAAAGTATTAGTAAAAGTGTTCTCTAGAATGTTTTTTGACTTTGCGAAAAGTAGACCTAACAGGGCTTCTATTCCTTTCCATCTTTTCTTAGAAGAGGCTCATAGATATGTCCAAAAAGATAACGATCTTTTCTTGATTGGTTATAACATCTTCGATCGAATCGCTAAGGAAGGACGTAAGTATGGAGTACTACTAGATATCATATCGCAAAGACCAGTCGAGATAAGCGATACCGTTATCGCTCAGATATCTAACTTCTTGGTATTTAAAATGACCCATCCAGCAGATTTGAACTATATCGAGAAAATGTTACCAAATATCAGTGCTGACATCATAGATAAGATGAGCAGTTTGCAACCGGGTACATGTATATCGTTTGGAAGTGCATTTAAAATACCTTTTATAACTAGCATGCAAATGCCTAATCCTAGTCCATATAGCTCTAACTGTGATGTTGCAGCTGCTTGGAAATAATTCAATATTTAGTAAAATTTCTAGATAAATTATAGAAGACGGGTATACCGTCTTTTTTTGTATTCGAATGACAAATACAATTTGTGAATATATGGAGGACTAAGGGTAATGTGTTATCCTTAATTAGAATAGAGAATACAGAATTCGACACAGTCTTCGGTGATGTTCGTACTATAATTTATATAAAGTGATAGTGAGGCCAAGTTTATGGAAAAAAGAAATAATAGAAAAAAGATATTTATATTAGGACTGTGTGCAATAACGATAGTACTTGCTAGTACTTTGGGAACATATGCCTATTTCATGACTAATTTGGGCAGGGAAGAAAAACAGGAACTAACCGTCACTTCCGGAGCACTTGCTTTAATATTCGAAGATAATTCTGATGGAATAAATGCGACTCTTTCATTAGGAGAAAGTGTGACGAAAGAATTTAAGATTAGAAATACTGGAACCCAAGATGTCACAACTAATATGTTATTTAGTGAGATGATAAATACATATATGAAAGAATCCCTTTCATATAGATTAGAATATAAAACATCTGTTGATGGAGAATGGACAGAAGTAGAGACATCAAACCCAAATATACCGAGATCTGAAACTGCAGGCGACAAGAATCTTGCAAAAGATTTAACCATTCCAGCTGGCGTTACTTATTACTATAAACTGACTATTACATTTAACGATCTCGATATAAATCAGAACGAGGATATAGACGCAATGTTTGTAAGCAAATTTAAAATAGGAGATGCAATAGATCCTTTAAAAGAAACATTAAAACATTTAAATATAAAAGTTAATGAAGGAACACCGAATTTTGTTGCAGCCGCAACGACAGATGAGGGAGTATTTGCATTAGAAGATGACTATGGAACAAGTTATTATTATCGCGGTGCGGTAACAAACAACTACGTCAAATTCGCAGGCTTCTACTGGAGAATCGTCAGAATAAACGGAGACGGAAGTTTAAGGATCATATACGATGGAACACAAGGATATGCGAATGGAACGAGCGATACAGGAAGACTAGCATATACAGAAAAAGCGTTCAATGCAGAGTGGTATGATAACAAATATGTCGGATGGATGTTTGGAGGAGCACAAGGAGCAGCAAGTACATCAAAGTCTCAAGCCCAAACGAATACGACAAATTCAGACATAAAGACCTTAGTAGATTCGTGGTATAAGACGAATATAGTAGATAAGAATTTAGGAGACAAGGTAGCAGACGTCATATTCTGTAACGATAGAACAACACCAGGAAAAGCAGCTACAGGCTGGAGCATTGATACAGGATTAGGATATGGAAGTAATTATACAGCATACGGAGCAACAGCGAGGACGAATGTATGGAATACAGAAGCAAGTAAAGTGCAACCGAGATTTACATGTCCACAAAAGAACGACGCATTTACAGTAAGTGATGAGGTAAAAGGAAACGGGGACTTAACGTATCCAGTTGGTTTTATTACAGCAGATGAAATAGTCGCAGCCGGAAGCGGAAAGTATGGTACAGGAAACTCAAGTTATTACCTATACAAAGGATCATGGTATTGGTCGCTTTCGCCTTCTTGTTTCCATGACGGTGCTTACATGTTTATAGTCTATTCTAACGGCTATCTCAACAACCCTTATGTCTACCGTACTAACGGTGCGGTCGCTCCAGTTATCAATCTGAAACCTGAGTATGTACAAACAATGATAGGTGACGGTTCTATCGATAATCCTTATAGAGATTCTAACGATACTCTATAGAAAAGAGTGACAATATGAATGAAAAAAGAAAGAAAATGATTATTCTCACTATGTGTGCCATAACTTTGATGCTTGCGAGCATTTTAGGTACTTATGCTTACTTTGTATCAAGTATAAATAACGAGAATAGACAAGAAGCAGAAGTGGATACTGGTACTATGAGACTCAGATTTGCCGATAACGACGAAGGTATAAATGCGAAGTTGATGTTAGGTGAATCCATAACAAAGAAGTTTACTCTAGAAAATACTGGAACACTAGATGCCACAGTATCTATAGAGTGGCTAGACATGATAAATACGTATACAGAAGGTAGTCTTACTTACACACTAGAATATTCAGAGACAGAAGAAGGAGACTATATTGAACTAGTGTCTTCAACTAATGTTCCAACATCTAGTACAGAGTTCACAAGTACATTAGTGCCAGACATAACTATTCCAGTAGGGAAAACTTATTATTACAATTTAGTGATAACCTTGAATAATTTGAATGACGTAGATCAAACAGAAGACTTGAATGCAAGCTTCTCTACAAAGTTCATAGTAAGTCAACCATCTACAAATAGGAAATATACTTTAACTATAGATCCAAACGGGGGAACTATAAATGGATCAAGTGAGATACAGACGATTAATTTAAAAGTTGGAGAAACATACAGTATAATAAATCCAAACAATACAGGATGTAATCAGTTTGGAGAATGGAAAATTATAGGAATAGATAGTATTTTAGAAAATTCAACTATTACTATGGGTAAATCTAATATAAAGTTAGTAGCTCAATACAATGGTTTTAAATTGCAAGAGGCATTGGAATCCATAAATGCAGGAAAAACACCGCAAAGTGTAAATACGACCGCTCCTAATTTTGCAAATCCAGCAAGGACATGTGAAGGTGTCTTTGCAATGGAAGATGATTATGGCACTAGTTACTACTATCGTGGAAATGTAGACAATAACTATGTAAAATTTGGAGATTTCTATTGGAGAATTATCAGAATCAATGGAGATGGAAGTCTAAGAATTATATATGATGGAGTACAAGGTTATGCAAACGGAGTATCAAATACAGAAAGACTAGCATATACAGGAAAAGCCTTCAATGCACTGTCTAATGATAACAAGTATGTAGGCTGGATGTTTGGAGGAGCCCAAGGAACAGCAAGCATATCAATGTCTCAAGCCCAAACGAATACGACTAATTCAGACTTAAAAACGCTAGTAGATTCATGGTATAAGTTAAATATAGAAGATAAAAATCTAGGAGATAAAGTAGCGGATGTAGTATTCTGTAATGATAGGTCAACACCTGGTAAGACACTATCAGGTTGGAGTAGTGATACAGCATTAGGACATGGAAGAAATTCAACAGCGTATGGAGCAACAGCGAGGACAAATGTGTGGAATTCTGATTTAAATAAAGTAAAACCAAGATTTACATGTCCACAAAAGAATGACGCATTCACCGTGAGTGATGAGACAAAAGGAAATGGGGACTTAACATATCCTATAGGGCTCATTACTGCAGATGAAATAGTTGCAGCAGGAAGTGGAAAGTACGGTACAAGTAACTTAAATTATTATTTATATAAGGGAGCATGGTATTGGTCACTTTCATCTGTCAATTTTTATAATAATGTGTCTTTTATGTTCCGTGAATCCAGTGGACTTTACAAGAATACTGTAAGTACTAATACAGGTGGCGGAGTCGCTCCAGTTATCAATCTGAAAGCTGAGTATGTACAAACAATGATAGGTGACGGTACTATAAGTAATCCTTATAAAGATGCAAGTTATACTTTATAGAAATGTGTGATAATTATGAATGAAAAAAGAAAGAAAATGATAATACTCACAATATGTGCAATAACTTTGATGCTCGCGAGCATTTTAGGGACATATGCTTACTTTGTATCAAGTATAAATAATGATAGCAGACAGGAAGCTGAAGTAGACACTGGTACTATGAGACTTAGATTTGCCGATAACGACGAAGGTATAAATGCGAAGTTGATGTTAGGTGAATCCATAACAAAGAAGTTTACTCTAGAAAATACTGGAACACTAGATGCCACAGTATCTATAGAGTGGCTAGACATGATAAATACGTATACAGAAGGTAGTCTTACTTACACACTAGAATATTCAGAGACAGAAGAAGGAGACTATATTGAACTAGTGTCTTCAACTAATGTTCCAACATCTAGTACAGAGTTCACAAGTACATTAGTGCCAGACATAACTATTCCAGTAGGGAAAACTTATTATTACAATTTAGTGATAACCTTGAATAATTTGAATGACGTAGATCAAACAGAAGACTTGAATGCAAGCTTCTCTACAAAGTTCGTAGTGAGTCAACCGTCGACAAATAGGAAATATACTTTAACGATAGATCCGAATGGCGGAACTATAAATGGATCAAGTGAGATGCAGACGATTAATTTAAAAGTTGGAGAAACATACAGTATAATAAATCCAAACAATACAGGATGTAATCAGTTTGGAGAATGGAAAATTATAGGAATAGATAGTATTTTAGAAAATTCAACTATTACTATGGGTAAATCTAATATAAAGTTAGTAGCTCAATACAATGGTTTTAAATTGCAAGAGGCATTGGAATCCATAAATGCAGGAAAAACACCGCAAAGTGTAAATACGACCGCTCCTAATTTTGCAAATCCAGCTAAAACATGTGAGGGAGTTTTTGCTTTAGAAGACGACTATGGAACTAGTTATTATTATCGAGGAGCAGTAGAGAATAACTATGTAAAATTTGGGGATTACTACTGGAGAATAGTAAGAATCAATGGAGATGGAAGTTTAAGAATCATATATGATGGAACACAAGGATATGCAAATGGAGCAAATGATACAGGAAGGCTAGCATATACAGGAAAAGCATTCAATGTACAGTATACTGATGCAAAATACGTTGGTTGGATGTTTGGAGGAGCTTATGGAGAAGTAAGTACGTCAAAAGCTCAGGCCCAAACGAATGAAACAAGTTCTTCTTTAAAAACTTTATTAGATTCATGGTATAAAACCAATATAGTAGATAATAATTTAGAAGATAAGGTAGCAGACATGTTATATTGTAACGATAGGTCTACTCCTGGAAAAACAATAACTGGATTAAATACTGATACAGGGTTAGGATATGGTCAAAATTTAACTGCCTATGGAGCAACAGCGAGGACAGACGCATGGAATACAGACGCAAGTAAAGTGCAACCAGTGTTTGCGTGTCCACAGAAGAACGACGCATTTACAGTGAGTGATGAAGAAAAAGGAAACGGGGACTTAACATATCCAGTAGGGTTTATAACAGCAGATGAGATAGTAGCAGCTGGAAGTGGTAAGTATAATATAGGAAACTCAGACTACTATTTATATAAAGGTTCTCCATACTGGTCATTCTCACCTTCTTCTTATTCCGTTGGTAATGCCCATATATTCTATGAGGGGGGTGTAATTAGTGCAGTCTCAGTCAAAAGTACTAGCTTGGGCGTCGCTCCAGTTATCAACCTTAAACCTGAGTATGTAAAAACATTTATAGGCGATGGTACAATCAATAATCCATATAGAGATAAAAATGACACTGTTTAACAGTCATTTTTATTTTGTCACATTTACAGTATATATCTTCTATGTTATAATGCAGTTATAGAGAGGATACGTTTTTATGAAAAATGTTTCAAAAATTTTGTGGGGATTGGTTTTGATCATACTAGGCTTTTTGATAGCGTTAAATCAACTGGGATTAGCCGATGTAAATCTTTTTTTCGACGGATGGTGGACTTTATTTATAATAGTTCCATGTGCAATCGAACTTATAAGTGGAAAGGATAGAATGGGATCTCTTACAGGTCTTTTAATAGGAATAATATTATTACTTGCAGCTCAAGATTTCATAAGTTTTAATCTCATTTGGAAGTTAATTTTCCCTTTCATATTGGTGATGATAGGACTTTCTATAGTCTGCAACGAATTATTCGGATATAAGGTTAAAGAGAAAGTCTCTTCGATTAAAATGGGGTCTGATGATGTCGTTGCAACGTTTGGAGAAGAGATTAAAAATATCGAAGGTGAATTCGAAGGCACTAACGTCGAAGCTATATTCGGTCACGTTCTAATCAATCTTAAAAAGGCTAAGTTAACTAAAGATAGTGCAATAAAGGCAAATGCAATATTCGGATCAGTCGACATCGTAGTTCCAACTGATGCGATCGTGAAAGTGAAATCTACAAAAATATTTGGTGGGGTAGATAATTTTAGTAGTGGTGAATCTACTAAGAAAAAAGAAGAGAAGATCATCTATGTCGAAGCGTTAGCGTTGTTCGGAGGAATTACGATAAAATGACAAGTGCTCAAAAAGGTATAAAATTTTTTGCTATAGGCTTAGCTGTATTTATCATCTTCGTAATGGTCTCTACTGTTCTCGGATTCTTGAACATGATGACTATATTTACAGATTATGATAAATCTGGTGGAGATGTCTTAGTCGAAACTATCGAAAATGATAAAATTATTACTTCATTAGATATAGATTTAGACAAGACTAACTTAGAGATAAAAGTAAGCGATGAATTTAAAGTTGAAAAAATAAACTGCGATAATAGATCATTTGTGCAGGTAAAAGGGAATACTTTAAAAATTACCGACGACGGGCACAATTTTTGGCACAGCGGTAGTGGTAGAACGATTATCGTATACCTTCCAAAAGAAAGTATTTTAAATGAGGTAGACATAGATGTCGGTGCTGGTAAAATAAATTTAGAAGGTATCCGCTCTAAAAAGCTAGAATTAGAACAGGGAGCTGGTGCCGTGTTTATCAAATCTAGTAATTTCGATAATGCTAAGATTGAAGGCGGAGCAGGTAGATTGGAAATTAAAGATACGACACTGAAGGATATGAAGCTCGAGATGGGCCTCGGTAGTGTCTATATACAAGGAAGAATATTAGGAAATAGCGAAATAGAATCTGGTATGGGTGCACTCGAAATGAAACTCGCTGGTAGCCAAGACGATTACACCATATATAATATAGACGGCCTTGGATCATTTAAAGTAAATGGTCAAGAGCAAAGTGGAACTATCGGTAGTGGTCCTAATAGATTAGCTTTCGATGGGATATTTGGAAGTGTAAAAATCGATTTTGAATAAAATAAAAACTAGAGTTTTTGACTGATTCTAGTTTTCTTTTACAATCTTTTTTATATCTTCTATCAAATTGTTTATTTCATCTTCTTTGTTGTTTAGAATGTCTTTAAAGTTTAGGCAATTATCGAATTCTTTTGTCAGCATACATTCTATACCAGCACTTTCAAAAAAACTACGTAGTGAAGATGTCGCAAGGGAACTGCTGTATTCGTCTTTTGCTTTAGCTCCTATAGATATTATCATACCCTTTTTTCCTTTTAGCGATTGTCTAGAATATAAGGGATTTAATCGATCGATAAAAATTTTAATATCTCCAGAAAGTAAGTTCCATCGAGTAGGGGTTATAAATAGAAGATATTCTTCTTTAAGAATTTTCTCGATGTCACCCTTCATGTCATCTGTAAAATCACAAACTCCGCTTTCTTCACAATCCATACATCCAGTACAAAGATGTATTCTTTGGTTACCGGGTACGATGATATCCGAAAATATTCTCTCATCTTTTAAGATCGACTTTATTTTGTTTGCTAAATTCCACGAATTTCCTTCTCTACGAGAACCGACAATTATAAGCATGAGGCCACCTTCTTTAATATTATTATACAAATATTATCACTGGACATACGCATATAATTGGTTAAGGGGGTGGTAATTGGTGGAACAAATAAAACTTTTTTTAGAAGGGTTTATCGTAGGATTAGGAAAAATTATTCCTGGAGTAAGTGGTTCTGTTATGGCAATATGTTTTGGAATCTACGAACGAATAGTTTCTTCCATAAGCAATTTTAAAGAGTTTAAGAATAATTATAAGTTTATGGCTATAGTTGGAAGTGGAGTATTTCTAGCTATATTAGTCGGTAGCAAAATGATCAAGTTTTTATTGATCAACTACTTTGTCTACACCATGATGCTTTTCATAGGTATGATGATACCTGGAGTATTATCATTGTTTAAAAATGTCAAAAATGAGCAACTAACTCTCAAGAGAGTAATCGTATGTATATGTCTTTTTCTGTTTCTCTATATCTTAAACATTGCCAATTTTTCTTCTGGAGCGATAGTAAAAGAATCATATATCCATCAGTTTATATCTTTAATACTATGTGGAATTTTGGATGCAGCAAGTACGATAATCCCCGGGATAAGTGGTTCAGCTTTGCTCATGATTGTTGGATATTATGAAACAATTATAACTGCACTTGCAAACATCCTTTCTTTTACTGATATCATGTTTAGCGTAAGAGTGCTAGTTCCATTTTTTATCGGAATGGGAATAGGATTAGTTTTGACTTCGAAATTGATAACATATCTTTTTAAAAATGCTAGAGTTTTAACTTATATGATGATAATAGTATTTGCAGTTTTTTCGATCATTACATTACTAGGTAGCGTATTTGATTTCATTATCGATATTAAAACTCTAATTTTTGGTATCATTTTTATGGGATTAGGTTTTGTGATAGCATATGTTTTAGAAAAGATATTTCAGTAGTGCCAGTATTTACCACTATAAATATTTTTTTTTTTTTAATAATATTAGTGGTGAAAGATATGAAGAAGATAGCTCTTTTTTCGATCGCAGTTTTAATGTGTATGATAGGAATAATGGTCGTCTATGCTAAACCAGAAGGCAGTGAAACTTTGTATGAAAATTTGACGACTAAGAATTTTTTAAAAAAAATGAAAGACATCAACTATCAGGAGATAAAAGGACTGTGTGTATACGATTTCTGTGATTATATGGTGGGCGAATCTTTAGAAGAAGGATTAGATAATTTTACTAAAAGTTATCTTAAAACTATCGAAGATGAAGAGGTAAGAGCATCATTACGAATTAAGGGTTTTAGAATTACTGAAGTTATAACCCAAAATTAAAAGACCGTATTAGTGGTCTTATCCATTACCTTTAGTTCCAAATGCTACACTCGATATTCCTTTGATGATAAGACATGCTACAGCAATGTCTATCACATATTCGACTAAGTCTCCTAATTGACTTGGAAATACGCTGTGTATAGCGCTAGAGTAAATGCCATAAAACTCGACAATTTTAGCCCATATGTTGCCGAATATATTTCCTGCTTGTTCCATTTAGAATCACATCCTATTTTGAATTATACTACAATCGAAAGCAAAATTACAGTAAGTAGTTGCTTTTTTTACATTTTGTTGATAAAATGTATGTGCAAATGGCGGTATTGGTGAAGTGGTTAACACGCCGGATTGTGGCTCCGGTATGCGTGGGTTCGATCCCCACATTCCGCCCCATTTAGATTATTACACGATAAAACGTGTGATAATATATTGAGATATATTTTTAAAGTTTTTGTGTATAGTGTTTAAAAATTTTAATCTCGTGGGAATAGAGCGAATTGCTCTTTTTTCATTGTGTAAATATACGTCGACAGTGGTCGATACTTTACTGTGTCCCATATCCCGTGATACTTTGTCTATAGGTACACCTTTATGTATCATGCGCGTAGCATAACTGTGTCTAAAAGCGTGCGTTTTTATTTCTTTTATGTTTGCTTTTAAACATGCTTTATGTTTATACCTATCAATCGATGTAGTAGCTAGTGGTTTAGTTCCGCCAAATATAAAATAATCACGATCACTATAACCAAATTTTTTTACATAATAGCATTTTAAAATGAATAAATTTAATCTAGTTTTTAAATTGATATCAATATCACGTATGCTAGACGCATTTTTAGGTGTGTCTAAGCAACGTTTACCTCTTCTATGCATATTGTGTCTAATATGCAATAAAGTACCCTCTAAATCGCTAAATCGAAGCGCTATTGCTTCGCTTGGTCTAGTCCCATAATAGTACATAAATTTAAAATACTGTTTATATATATTATTGTCTACATTTTTAATGAAAATTTTAAACTCTCTAATGCTGTATACATAGTATTCTTTCTTTTCGTATTTTTTTGGAAAGTTTCCTACTTGTCTTACTATGTTATCTTGTAATAGCTTTAATATTTTACAGTATTCTATGAATGAACTAAAAGAACAATAAAGTGAGTTGTTGAAACTGTTACTGTAATTTTTATTTATTATTTCGTTTTGCCAATTAATTACATCAACTGTAGTTAATTCATTTATATTTTTACCTTTAAAGAAAGGTAAGATATGATTAGTAAAGTTTTTGTGTATAGTGTCAAATCCTTGTTTTTTATGCCGATTTTTAGCATAGATTTTATACTCTTCGAAAACATCTTCGAATAACATTTATAACACCCCCTCTCTTATGAGCGAGTATTATAGCTTATTTTAAATTTTTGTCAAATATCTACCTCCCTGAAGTAAATTATAACATATTCAATCTATTACACCAAACAACTTTTTGGCAATATCGAAATCACTTTCTATAAACGTAGACTTATCATTTTGATAAGTAACTTTACCTTTTTTAATATAAAATTGAAGGGTGTTAGAATCAAATAAAGCATATTCTTTAGTAGGACGTTCTAGATTCCTACTAGACCAATAACGCTTTTTATATGCAAGATCGATCATGTCTTTAGTCATGTACTTACTGCAGTAAATACTGACAGCTTCTTGATTCTTAATTTTAGAGACTGTAGTATGGCCATATTTATAATTAGTTAAGTTGAAGATCTGAACACCATTTTTATAGATAAGCCGATTCGTTTTACTCGATCGTGCTGCAGCAAGATTCCAATTAGGAACACTTCTAAATACTCCATGCCAATGTATGCGGCCACTTTTATGAAGCTCTGGAACTAGTATATAAGACATGTTGGGATTTTGATGCTTCATATTATTGGTCCATTTAGCTAAAGCTTCAGAAACTTTATGATAATCAAGTGAATCAACTTCTTTAGGATCGAATGTAAGAGTTACAAAGTACTCCCAAGGTTTAATCATAGAATTGTGATATACGAGATCGATCAAATTCGACTTAGTGTTATAGAGATTCTTATATTTTAAACGTTTGAGATCTTCTTCAGAAGATTTTGAAGATCCTTCTCTTTTTCCGCTATGTCCTTTAAAACATGAATAGCTAGAAGACTTAATTTTCTGGGAACCGTCTGCGTAAGTTTTTATGACAGTATTGAAACGTTTTAAAATTGTGTGAGTTTCTTTATTGTAAAGGGTTTCTACCACATTTTTTGCATCTCCCTTCTGTGGAAAAATTCCGTTAAGTTAACCTTTAGTCAAGTAGAAAGTCGACAAGTCGACTTCTGCAGGTTAACTTATAATGATATTTTTAATTTTTTCTCGCCGAAAGGCGTAATCAACAAAAAAATGATATTTTTTGCTGATTATTCACAATTATGAGGCATTAATCTTTTTGTAAAGCTACTTTCGCGGCATAATCGCTCATAAATTCGCTTTTATTCCACGTTAGCTTGACAAACGATTAATTATAGCTGCGCGATACTTTTAGCTTGGAATTTGCTCAAAAGTGTCGTATTTATTTGCAACACATATGTTACATTTAGAAATGCTAGTTTCTATAATAGGCGCGACATATTCATTGTCTATCTGAGACCATTTCATTTGCTCAGCATCATACATACGTTTAATCAAAAGACCTAAACCACAAAAGTTGATCATCTTACAATCGATCTGATAGCGGCAATAACGCCTTAGAGTCATAGAGATTTCTAACCACTCTTGAGCAGTAGTAATAAATATGATTTGTCTTTTTCTCATTTGAGATAGAAAATCTAGGACATCAGTATTGATCTTAGATGTCTTTGTTAGAGCTGTAAAAATTTCGTCGAAAAGAATTATACAGTCATGCTCATTTCTTAGCTCCAGGAGCTGATCAAAACCACTAAAATATGTATAATCAATACCTTGTAAATGAACGTTAGAATAAATAGGTACATTACGATTATGGCTTAAGAATTCTACAGCTGAATAAGTTTTACCCGAACCTTGCTTACCACAATAGCAGTAGATTCCGAATCTACCTCTTTTTGGAGCAAAGCCTTTTCGTAAAAAAGTAGCAAACTTGATTCGTAAGTGTCTATAGCGAACAATAATGACTATAACTATAAAAATAATTAATAAATTAAACATAATTTTCTCACTTTCTAGAGCCGTACTCGCGAGATATCGCGAGCTTACGGCTTAATTGCGTTGTACCAACGTATAGCTGTTTTAATAGCTGATACGAGTAAAGGTACAGTCAGCTTAAATGTATAAAATAGGACAATTAAAGATAAAGTCTCACGAGAAAGACCTGAGACACTAACACAAAAGCCTAAACCGTTACCAACTAAAGCAAATAATCTACCGATTCCACTTATAGCCCCCGATAAATCGGGTAAAAACTGTGATATTAATAGATCTATCGGACTTAATAAAATAGTAACTAAGGACATGATCAAAGACATGATTCCTTTGAGTAAAATATTTATCATAATTCAAACACCTCGACTTCATCAGAATCAGGGTTCTTAAAATTCCTGACCATTCTAAATAAATTGATACAGACCCAGTAAGCAACGATTCCAAATGTAATAGTTTGATATAGTGTTAAAAATGATCCAAAGTAAGTAGAATAGATATCATACATACATGGCAGCTCAACATTTTTATCGACAAAAGGTAGCGGCAATACTAAGGTTGAACAAGATGCACTCGAAATGTTATTTATAAGAGCAAGAGGCATTTTTACGATGTCAGAAAAGCCGTAATCTTTATCATCAAAATTTGTAAAATAGTCTGAAGATGAATTCGTTACGTCGGATACATCATCATCTTTAAATAAACCGAATAAGTCACTAAACCATTTTCCTATTGTAGAGCCTAGATTTTTAATAATACCAAAAAGACCGCCTTTATTTGTTATTTCACAAATCTCTTTTTCTGTTTTGAAGTATCCTTTTTCTTTTATTTCACTTTCTGTATAATGACCTTCTAAAAGCATTATTCTTGCATATAATGCACCGCCTTGTTGTTTATCATAGTCTGTATATGCGAACATACTAGAAAGAGAGTAGTTAACATCATCTTCAGAATTACTAGTTATATAAAAAATTGCACTTTCACCAGGAGCAAGAGTTTTGTTTGTATTCATAGAAGGAAAACGATACTTGTTTTTACTATTAGACGTGTTGTATTTACTAGGATAAAAGATAAATGATCCTAAAGAATTGGAAGGAGAAGACTCAACATAAAGTGTATATTCTGTATTTGGCTTAATAGGTCCAAAATTATCAGAAATTCTATACAAATTGCTATTATAGTAAAGCTGTATATATCCGTCGGAATCAACAGGACGTGCGTAATAATTTGGAACACTTAAAGAAGTATCGTCTATCCAGTGAGTATAGGTCGTAAAATTATTTTTTATAACTTTACATTCTTCTACTTCTTCACCGACGAAAAGAGCTTTTATGCCTTCTATTAGATTTTTGAAACCGTCTCCAATAGACGACATTAGATCTGTGAACCAATTTCCTATCGAGGAAACAAGGGACTTTAAAGTTCCCCAAATTCCCTTACTAGTCTCATGAGCTTCTTCTTGCTTTTCTTTTAACTCGTCTATATTGGAATTTATACTATTAGTGTTATCAGTAATACTTCCTAAAACTGATCCAGTAATCATATTTATACTTTGATCAATTTTATTATTTATAGAGTTAAATGAGCTCGATAATGTATTTTGAATATCACTTGCACTTAATTGACTAGAACCAAGACTTTGCCATTTATAACCTAAAAACATTAAATCATTAGGAACGTTATTCAAATAACCAGTAGGACTTGAGCTAAAACTGGTAGTTATACATGTCCCAGTCTGCGGCGCTTTAAAAATTATAGTATATACTCCGTCTGTACCACCATAATAGGTTTCATCTAACTTTTCCACTCCAGCTGAGACTGAATCATAAGTGAAAGTAGTTTGACCACTAGCTACATCGGAAATTCCTACTAAATTTGTTTTTTTAGTGTAAAAAGGGTGTATAAAATGGCTACCGTCTAAAGACTTAAATACAAATGTCATTGAGTAATATTGGCCTTGAATAAAAGAAAGACCACATTGTGACAGAGATCCACCAAAACCATTATGAGTTAAAGTTAAATTTGAAGTAGGAAGAGCATAATAAAAATCCATGTCATAATGAATCGCAGTTGTTCCAACTTGATAACCTTTATTTGTAAATGCGGTGTTTGAAGAATTGTCATAGAAGCTACCACTTTCGGAAATTGTTAAACCAGCATAAGGTCCAACATTCTGAAGAGCATCAATGCAATATGTATCCAATAACCAAAATGTTAAAGCTACAGCTATCGCGCATAATACTCGAGTTATTATATACCTAAGATTTCTCATAACTTTCTCCTAAATAGCCTGCTGAAGATCTTTAGAGGCATCAAAATACAAAAGATCACCAGGATCATAAAACAAATCAAAATTTTATCTAAATCTAGCCTATAGTAGATATCTGTTGTCAAATTTGAAGGTGCCTGGCAAACTGGCAAAGTAGAATAATGACTAAAAGATTCACTACCGTCTTGATAAAGGTAGTCTGAAGTAATAAAATAATCACGATAAGATATACTGATAGTTCCACCATTATATGGGGGGTTATATGGCGTTTGTCGATAAGCCCGTATAGTGTCTTTATTAACAAGTACATAACAAGAATAAGTAAGATCAGGTACATAGATCAATTTGATTACCTCCTTTCGAAAAGTAAAGCTCCAACTAGATCAAAAATAATGTACAAAGCTATAAGACCTGGTATAAAATTGATAAGTTGTATCATAAGTGTTTCTATAATTTCAAACATTTCTATTCCTTCTTTCTAAAAAAAAGGAAGCCTAATATTAAATATTAGCCTTACCTTTTGAAGCACCTTTGACGGCTTTACGTAATACTTTGTAACCAAATGCAAAACCGATCATAGGAATGACGAATGGAATTATTTCAGCAACAGTTCCAAACAGTCCAGCAGATGTTATTCCAGTAGTGAGCTGAGAAATAATATTAGTCATACCGGCAGCAGCTGTTTCACTCATAGCTGCATCCTCCTCTCTTTCAAAATTATTTATATAAAGTTTTTTAAAAACCTTATACCAAATTCATATCTTCGATCTTACAAACTTTAGCTTTATAAAGACCGTCTTTTTGTTTAACGTATTCAAGTTCAACATCGACAGATTTACCTTCTTTGACGTAACGTTTTATAATATCGTAATTACCATATTTAGTAGTAAATGATTCGACATCAAAACCAAATGAATTTTCTGTTTCAGGAGTAGGAACTAAACAATAAAACTTACAATAATCAACTTTACGACCTGTCTTTCCATCATCAAATGAATTACGTTCTACTTTAACAAAATTTACTTTAGACATACGTGTACTCCTTTCTACATTAAAAATCATAACATGCAAAAAAGGTCATCTGGACCTTTTTGATAAAATTTTTTAATTAATTATTTAAAAAATAGTAAATTGAGTATCTTTTTCCGTCGACATTGCAGTAAATTAAGTTCGAACTTGCTTGATTGATTTTATATACCAATTTTTTCTTTGATAGCTCTGTAAAAGCCATTAGCTCTACAATATTGCTAACATAAAATGGTAGATCGTCTGTCAACGGATATACTAAAAAATAAAATTCGTTTATTTTTTTTGATAAAGGTGTCATTGATACTTTCTAGATTATTTTTATTTGGTATGTAAATTAGAATTTATAAAAACCTCTTTTACAATTTTATAGGTAGATTTATTTATATTCCTTTTTATTAATAATAAAATTTTTTTTTGTTCAAAAGTTAAAGAGCGAAATTCTCTATCGAAACGATGTTCTAAAATAAATTTTATATATAAATACAAATACCAGAAAAACTTAAAGAAACTATAACTTATATAAAAGTTTAATAGAAATAAAGATAATGAAATAAATCCGTCTGTCATAATAATTTACTCCTTTCCATGGGCTCAAACCCCACATTCCGCCCCATTTTGAATTTTACGCACATGTCTGTGTGTCACAATAAGTAAAAGTTCGTAATACTCGATATTATGGACTTTTTTCTTTTTAACTATCCAAAAAAACACATATATAGTATACTTATATTAGATTAAGGAGAAGACTATATGATTAATGGGGGTAAAAAGATGAATATTTCTTTTGAATTTGGAAAAGATAGTAGCAAAAAGTCTATTAGAAATAAAGGCAGAAATATTTTGGCTTTTCCAAAAGAATTCGTAATGATAGATATAGAAACTACTGGATTAGATCCTCAATTCGACGAAATCATCGAAGTTGGAGCATTAAAAATTAAAAATGGAAAAGTAATAGATACGTTTAATACTTTGGTGAAACCCGTCAATGAAATCGATGATTATATAACAGATTTGACAGGGATAACTAATGAAATGTTAAAAAATGCACCCATGATTTCTTCTGTAATTGTCGATTTTTATAAATTCGTAGGTAATAATATCATTTTAGGGCACAATGTTAATTTTGATATAAATTTTCTTTATGATGATTTGTTTAGAGTATGTACCAAAGAATTGAATAATGATTTCGTCGACACGATGAGAATAGGCAGATATTTGTTAAAGGATCTAAAACATCATAGATTAATCGACATCGCTAACTATTATAATATAGTGGTGAACGGCAATCATAGGGCTTTAAAGGATTGTGAAATAACTTTAGAAGTTTATGAAAGCATGTTAAAAGAGATCAGCGAGAGATATGATGGTTTAGATAATTTTTTAATCAGTTGCAAAAGAGTTAAAACTAAGTTAGATATTAATGAAATAAAAACCGCCAATACAGAATTCGATATAAGTCATCCGCTATATAATCAGTGTTGTGTTTTTACGGGTACTTTAGAGAAAATGTCGAGAAGAGAAGCTATGCAAAAAGTAGTCGATTTGGGGGGAATTTGTTCTAATGGTGTAACTAAAGAAACAAATTACTTAATTTTAGGTAATAACGATTACAATCCACTTATTAAAAACGGAAAAAGCAATAAGCAAAGAAAAGCCGAGCAGTTAAAATTAAGTGGTTATGATATAGAAGTTATTTCTGAAAACGTTTTTTATGAAATGCTAGATTTTGGTCTAAAAGTTTAATGATTATATTTTTAATAGAATTGTTCATATATCTAAAGATTATGAACTTTTTTATCTCCAAATTTTTATTGCAGAAAATAATTTTAATTAAATGGTAAAAAGTGGTAAAATGAATTCGATAAGTTAATCGAGGAGAAGTATATGTTA
>CAJUKM010000023.1 GCA_910587535.1 uncultured Bacilli bacterium | reverse complement strand
ATTTCATTTTAGAAATGAGGTAAATATGAATGAAACAAACCTAGATATTTTCATACAAATTAAAGAAAGGTGTTAGTGAAAAGAATTTATAAAAGTGACTTCAGAAATTGCACGATGAGATTATTTCTAAAGAGAAGGAATTTATCTCCTGGGAACACTATTTACAAGAAGATATGAACTGATTTTGTTCTGTGGGAAACAGAAGAAGATGTCAACAACGCAACAACCATTGGCAAAGGAAGAGAAGTAACAAACGAATTCTATGATTGTATTCAAATGAACACTTGTAAGGCACTAATATCAAAATTGATCAAAAAGTATTAGAAAACTAGTAAACTGCAAAAAATATAAAAACGTGATAAAATATTAAAAGAAATATCTGAATGGAGAAAAAATATGTGTGGAATAGTTGGATATATAAATAAAGACAAAGATAAGAAAGAGCTCATAAAAAAGATGGCCGATAGAATTGCTCATCGCGGACCCGATGATGAAAACTATTATACAGATCTAGATATAGCTTTAGGACATAGAAGATTATCGATAATCGATTTGAGCGATGGTATTCAGCCTATGTTTAATGAAGATGAAAGTATAGTCGTTATATTTAATGGGGAAATATATAACTACAAAGAGCTTAAAACAGAATTAGAAGAGCAAGGTCATAAGTTTAAAACAGAGTGTGATACTGAAGTCTTAGTACATGGTTATGAAGTTTGGCGAAACGATTTGCCAAATCACCTAAGAGGAATGTTTGCATTTGCTATTTGGGATAAAAGAGAAAAATCTCTTTTCTGTGCAAGAGATTACTTTGGAATAAAGCCATTCTATTATTATGAAAACGACGGAACATTCATGTTTGCTTCTGAAATAAAATGTTTCCTAGAACACCCAAAATTTGAAAAAGTTCTAAACAAAGAGTTACTAGAACCATTTCTTACCTTCAGTTTTACTCCTACTGAGGAGACATTCTTCAAAGGGGTTAAAAAATTGAATGGCGGGTCTTCACTTTTTTATAAAGATGGAAAAATAGAGATAAATAAATACTTTGAACCAGATTATGAAGAAAAAGACTTACCTTATGAAGAAACAGTCGACAAAATTGATCGTGTGATGAAAGACAGTGTCGAATATCATATGACCAGCGACGTCGAAGTAGGATCATTTCTTTCAAGTGGTATCGATTCTTCATATATAGTTAGTCTTAGTAAGCCAGACAAAACTTATACAGTCGGCTATGACGATTACAAACAAAGCGAAATAGAGTACGCTGAAGATTTAACTTCAAAATTGGGAATCGTCAACAAAAGTAAGAAGATTTCCAAAGAAGAATATATGGCTAATGTACCTAAAATAATGTATCATATGGATGAACCGATAAGCGATCCGGCAGCTATATCACTATACTTCTTATCAGAACTTGCAAGTGAAGATTTGAAAGTAATATTATCTGGAGAAGGTGCAGATGAATTTTTTGGAGGATATAATTCCTATAGAGAAATAATAGATATGGGATTTTATAATAAAATTCCTTACCCTATAAGACACATAATTTCATGTATTTTAGAATTGTTACCAGAATTTAGAGGAAGAAACTTCTTAGTAAGAAGAGGAAAAAAATTAGAAGATGTGTACATCAGTATCAATAGATTGTTTAGTGATAAAGAATGCAAGAGAATACTATCCTTTAAACCAGAGATTAAAAATAGCGACATCACTAACCCAATATATGAAAAATTTAAAGGAAAATCAGATTTGATAAAGATGCAAGCGATAGACGCAAACTTTTGGCTTGCTAATGACATATTACATAAAGCTGATAGGATGTCTATGGCTAACTCTTTGGAAGTGAGAGTTCCATTTGTCGATAGAGAAGTATTTAAACTTGCGAGCAGTTTAACACAAGATAAAAAGGTTACTAAAGAAAATACAAAAGTAGCATTGAGAGACGCAGCAAAGAAAGTGATTCCTAATGAAGCATATAAAAAGAAAAAGTTAGGATTTCCAGTACCATTATACGATTGGTACCAAGATGATACAGTTTATAATGAAATTAAAAACACGATCGAGCAAGACTTTGTCGGAGAATTCTTTGATCAGAAGTACGCTATAGATTTATTTGACAAAGCCAGATCTGGAGTCAAAGTAAATTGCAAAAAAGTATGGGCATTATATGCATTTATAAAATGGTATGAAGTGTTCTTTTTAGAAAGAGAAATAAAAGCTTAAAGAAAATTTATTTCTCTTTTTTGATTTAACACTTTCAGAGATCTTTAACATACTTATTCAATAGACAAGTTAAAAAAAATATTTTTTTTAAGATAAATTAAACATTACCTAACATCATAGAATTAGATAGTTAGGAGCCAAAGATATGTCACTATATAACGATATAAAAGACTTGAGTGAAGGATACTTTAGCGATACAGTCATATTAAATGAAGAAGAAATATCCGATTTTAATATGAATACTAAAAAAAGGTCTAATTCTTTATACGACATTTTTAATGTTGAAAGTGTGAGTAAGAAAACTATATATAGGATGATTAATTCGTACGAACTTTCAACAAAACATATGTATGATGGTGTAAGTGAAATAGGAAAGAATACCATGCGTGAGATTACAGAAAACAGAAACATAGAAGCCATAAAAGACTTAAAAGGCATTAAAAAAGCTCTAGTAATAAAAAGAACAAATCTTAGAACTTTTCCGATCGATATACCTTTTTACGACTCTCTTTCCAGTGAATATGATAGATTACAAGAGACTAGTTTGCCACTCAATACTCCAATAATAATATTACATACTAGTAGAGATAAAAAGTGGTTTTTCGTCATATCTAAAATATATTATGGTTGGGTAAAAAAAGATGATGTATCATTTGCCAAAGATGAAGACTGGGCTTATTTCTCAAATCCTATCAACTTCGTCGTAATAACGGAGCCAGAAATAGAAGCAGATGGTCGTCTATTAGAGATGGGTTCAACTTTTCCCTATGATTTAAATAATAATAAAATAGAAATAATAATTCCTATCACAGGTGAAGATGGATACGTAAGTAAAAAGAAAATAGTACTAAATGATGACATGTTTAGTATAGGCTTTATACCATATACTAGAAAAAATGTCATGAACCAAGCTTTTAAATACTTAGATTTTCCCTATAGTTGGGGAGGAAAAAATAGAAGTGTAGATTGCTCCAGTTTTACATCGAATGTATATAAAACTTTCGGGTTTATCTTTCCTAGAAATGCAAGCGAACAAGAAAGAAGTTTAGCTAAAAAAATAGACGTCGAAGATTTAAGAGAGAGTGAAAAGATAGAATATTTAAAAAATTTTAATCCGAGTCTACTATATGAACATGGACATGTATTAATATATATCGGTTCTAAGGATGACGGTGTGTATGCCATTCATGCATCTGGTAGTAGTGGTAAAGTATCGATTATAGATCTTTTAAAATGTAGAGAAAGGTTAGAGAAAATGCGTACTATTATTAAGATTTGCTGATTTGTGAAATCGTTCGTTTAATGATTTAAAATGCCTTAAAATGTGCTATAATGTTTGCAATGAAAGAGGTAAGCTTTATGGAAACAGACAAAATCAGCAACATGATAAAAAAAATACGCCAAAAGAATAACTTGAGCCAACAAAAGTTTGCTTCTATATATAACGTATCATTTCAGGCAGTTAGCAAATGGGAAAACGGAAAGTCTATACCGGACTTTATGACGCTTAAAAAAATTTGTGACGATTACGATATCGACATAAACAATCTTTTTGAAGGAAAAAAAAAGAGCAAAAAAAAGAAAATTGTCATAGGAATCGTCATAATATTGCTTTTGGCTATCGCTTTTCTATCGCTAGCAATCTTCTCTAAAGTAAATAAGCCGAACGATTTCTATTTTAAAACTTTGAGTACCACCTGTGAAAATTTCAACTTATACGGAACTATCGCCTATAACGATAACAAAAGTTCGATTTATATTTCAAATATTACATACTGTGGAGGGGATGACAATAATCTATACGAAAAAGTAGATTGTACTCTCTATGCCCTGGCGGATAAAGCAAAAAATGAAATTAGCAAATATACTTACAGTGACAGTTTTCCAATAACCCTAGAAGAATTTCTAAAAAAAGTCGATTTACACATCGACAATCATGATGGAGTATGCGATGAATACGGTGAGAACGATCTCGAATTAGAGATAGATGCAGTAGACTCTAAAGGTAATCACACTACATATAAAATTCCTCTTACACCTAAAGATACTTGTGAAAATGACTAATCAACTTGCAGTTGAATACGTTTCAACTTAAAATATATTGCCTTTTTTAACATAATATAATATATTTTTCACTGTGGAGGAAATATTTATGAAAAAGAAAACTTCGTTACTTTTAGGGGGAATTGCAGGAATCGTCATAATCGTAATTTTTGGAGCTTATTTTATATATTCTAACATATTCGATGACGCTATGAAATTCAAACGAGACTATGAATCTTTAAACGGCACGGTAAGAGAATCCGATGGCATGAAATATAACGACGTCGATATACCTAAGAGAAATCCTATAAAATATGTGACCGCTAAAGAAGTCGTCGACATAATAAAAAACGAAGATGCGATCATATATTTTGGTGCTAATTGGTGCCCATGGTGCAGAAACGCCGTACAAGTTCTATTCGAAGCAGCTGAAAAAAACGATCTCAAAACCATCTATTATTTAGATATGGATACCGCTAAAAACACGTGGGAGATCAAGGATGGCAAAGCTGTTAAAACTGAAAAAGAAAAAGACGGCTACTACGAGTTATTAGACGTTTTAAAAGATGAATTACCAGATTATGTTTTGACAGATAAAGATGGCAAAAAATATGATACGGGAGAAAAAAGGATTTATATGCCTTTTGTAATAGCTGTAAAAAATGGGGAAGTAGTAGATCGCCAAAGAGGAACAGTAACACTAGATGAAGGACAGACTAAATACGATGAGATGACGACATCTCAGGAAAAAGAATTGGCGTCTACCTACGATCGACTGATTAAATCTCTAAATTCCAACGTCTGTTCAGAACAAGAATGTGCTTAAACTAGCACTTTTTTTATGCAATAATTTGAATATTCAATAATAGACAAGCATAAACTTTATTAGTAAACTTGACAATTTGTAAATCTGTGCTATAATATGCGCCAATCAAAGGGGTTTGGTTATGAAAACAGTAGATAGTAGTATAGATAAACTTATAAGAAAATACATTATAGAGATAATAGTTGTAGTCTTCATCATGATATTCAGCTATGGGATTTTTACATCGGCTAGTCTTTCATCTGCATCCTTAGTAGCTAGAAGCTACGAAGGACAAAAATATAACGTCTATGTTATGTATGGTAGAACCAGTCAAAATAGTGAAGACATAGGTACTAAAGAAAATCTACTAGATAGAGGGGAATTAACCTTAAAAAATCCAAATGAACAGAGAGTTGCAACTACCTTATTCATCTTATTTAAAAATGATGAAAATCTAGATCTATCTAGACTGCACATAACCATAGACGGCAAAGAAGTCGATACGAGTATCATAAATCTAGTCGACGAATATTGCGAAATAAAATTGGATAGTGGCAGCCTAAACGGATATGAAACGACAAGAAATACGATATCTATTTATGGAGATCCATTAAATACTAAGAGTTTAGATTATACTTTTAAAGTGATAGAAAGTTTCTACGAATAGAAACTTTTTTGTATGTATTTAAGACTTTTACACATCCTAGTAATAGGGTGAAAGTATGACAGCTGATATAGAATTATTACAATATTTAAATGAAAATATGGAAATGGGTTTAGAAGCACTAGAGACTATTGCTAAATGTTTAGAAAGTACGGATAACAAAATAAAAAGTTGTGTCGACAAAGCTTACAAAGAATATAAGAACTTTCAGAAAAAATGTAAGGTGATGTTAACGAGTGAAGATGTTACACCTAAAAAAGGTAATCTTTTCTCTATACTAATGGCTAAGATGGGATCAAAAGCAGAGTTTTTAAAAGATAACAGCGATGCTAAAATTGCAGATACTTTGATTCAAGGATATAACATGGGTTTGATCGACGTCACTAAGAAATTAAAAAAATATAAGGGTGACATTTCAAAAGAAGTCGAAACTCTAGGAGAAGAATACAAAGCTATGATGGAACAAAATATCAAAGAGGTAAAAGGCTTCCTTTAAGAAGTCTTTAATTTTTTTAAGTACTCTGTTATAATCTTCGTATGAAAGGCTGGATATATATGAAAGCACCTGTAGGAATCAGTAATCGTCATGTCCATTTAGACAAGAGCACATACGAATACCTTTTTGAAAGAGAAGAACTACAAAAAAGAAACGATTTAAATCAGATCGGCGAGTTTGCCTCAACTGACGTTTTATCTTTAGAATATGGAGATAAAACTATCGATAATGTTCGAATAGTCGGGCCGTTTAGAGAGCACAATCAGATAGAACTATTAAAAAGTGATTTAGAATACCTTGGCATAGATGCTCCTACGAGGAGAAGTGGAGACTTAGAAAATACTCCTCAAATAAAATTAAAGGTCAAAGATAAGTCCATTATTACAGATGGTGTGATCAAGTCTGAGATCCACTTGCATGTTCCTACTAGCATGGAGCAAAAATTGGGACTTCACGAAAGAGACGTCATCTTAATCACTGCGCCTAGAGGATCATTTAAAGCAAATGTGAAAGTAAGCAACAACGGATATTATGAACTTCATATCGACAAAGATGAAAAAGAACTCTATGGAATCGACAGCAATGCAGTTGTCGATATCGAAAAAATTGATAAATAACTATCCGAAGTTTGTACTAAAGTTAAAAACTATAGTATAATAGCACTCGAATGAGGTGAAGTGATATGGGTTTCAAGATTGGAAACGTACAAATTAAAAACGACATCGTCCTAGCTCCTATGGCAGGCGTTTCTACTCCAGCTTTTATGAAAATAGCAGAAGAGATGGGAGTGGGCCTCGTCTATACGGAATTGATAAGTTCAGAGGCGATAGTGCGTGATAATAAAAAAACCTTTGATATGCTAAAAGGAATAGAAAATATAGACATTCCTCTTGCAGTTCAACTCTTCGGATCTGACCCAGATACACTTGCACGTTCGGCAAAAATTATTGTTGACAATTACGATATAGATATAATCGACATAAATATGGGTTGCCCAGTTCCAAAAGTAGCCGTAAGAAGCGAAGCAGGCAGTGCACTTTTAAAAGATCCACAAAAAGTATTCGATATAGTAAAGTCAGTAGCAGAATCAGTAGATATCCCAGTAACTGTAAAAATACGAAGTGGATGGGACGAAAAACACATAAATGCTGTAGAAATAGCAAAGATATGTGAAAAAGCAGGTGCTAAAGCCATCGCTGTGCATGGAAGAACCAGAGCCCAAGGTTATACTGGAAAATCCAACTGGAATGTCATTAGAGACGTTAAACAAGCTGTCTCTATTCCTGTTATAGGAAATGGAGATGTGACGAGTGTAGAAACCTTTAAAGCAATGCTCGCAACGACGGGATGTGACGCCGTCATGATCGGACGAGGCATCCTTGGAAATCCTTGGTTAATAAAAGAGATTATAGCAGAAAAAGAAAATATAACTTTTCTCACACCTAGCTTTAAAGATAAGCTCGAGATGATTAAAAAACACTATGAACTTTTGCTAAAAGATAAACCCGAAAAATTAGCTCTTTTAGAGATTAGAAGCCACGCTATCTGGTATTTAAAAGGACTAAAGGGAAGCGCAGAGATAAAAAATAAAATATGTGCCTCCAAGAGTAGCAAAGAGATATTTTCTATATTAGAAGAGTATTCTGATACTTGCTCCTAATCAACTGTTTTATAAGCCCCTTAGATGTTAAAATCTTAACAACGGAGGCTCGAAATGGCTGTAAAATCGAATTTAGAAAAAATTTATGAAGTTAAATGTGGAAAAGGCCACTATATATTTAAACTCAATTCACTTCTAGAAAAGAAAAACAAAACTAAAAATTCAGTAATAGTAAAAAAAGAAATAGACTTTAACAGTATGCAAAAACTTGTGACAGGTAACCTTACAAGAATCGACTTGACGATCATAGCAAAACTGTGTAATGAATTAGAATGTAAATTGGAAGACATAGTCGAATATGTGAATGATCCAAAAACTGATGACAAAAATTAAATCGCTAATTTCTAGCGATTTTTTATGTCATTATTCAAGTGGTCTTCTAAGAACAGTTTATCTGGTGTAGTACCCAAGGCGACACTAATCTTATATGCCATCTTATATGATAAAACTCTCCTTCCATCTTCTAAATCCCACAGATATTGCTTTGTAATCCCGATTTTTTTAGCAAGGCCTTCCAAAGTATAACCTTTTTTTACTCTCAATTCACCCATTTTTTTGTATTTTTTCATGACTAAAGTATAACATAAATTTTTAAAAACTGGTAACGACAGGTCACGGAAATAATTTCCAATTTATGGCAAAATTAAAACGGTGATAACGATGATAAAATCCGAAAATCACAAAGAACAGACCATAATTTTGAGAAATAAAATATCTTATAATATTAAAAAGTATCGTAAAAACAGAAAATATACACAGGAAGAACTAGCTGAGATAGCTGATATATCTTACGATTTTATGCGTAGAATAGAATCTACTAAACCGTGTGGGTTATCTATTCTTACTTTATATAAAATAGCGATGGCATTAAACGTCAGTATCGACGAACTCCTCGAACATGAAGTTATCAAAGAAAACGCAGGCGAATGATGTCTTTTTATGTAAAAACTCTAAACTCATATTGAAATAATCCCCCCTTTTTTGTATAATTAGAATAATAGAAGAGGGTGACATAATGAATAGAGCCTTTAACAAAGTTATCAAGTCTCACATCGCCTTGGCAGTATTGACCGTTTTTGCAGTAGTTCTCATGTCAGCAGGCGTGACTTACTCTCTATTCCAAATAGATAAAAGAAACAAAGAAAACCAAGTCGTTGAAATAGGTACCCTAAGTGCAGGCGCAACAAGTAGTGTCCAATCGATTGTGCTTAACGATCTATATCCACAGTCTGCGAGCAAGGTTACAGAAGAAGACAAGAAGTTTACATTCACTTTAACTAACGACGGAACTTATGATGTCAAGTATACCGTCTATATGAAAGATGTCACAGACAACTTTTTAGCTACAACTTCTGGATTTGAACAGTACACTAAGTTGACAGAAGATAAATACAAATATATAAATTTTCGCCTAGACGGTCAATCAAACCTAGTTACCAGCTTAGAGAGAAATAAAGAAGATGACAAATTTGTAGTGCTATCTGGAATTTTAAAAGCTGGAGAGACAGAAGACCACTATTTACAGTTCTTCTTAGATAATAAGGATACGACTACTGAAGGTGCACCAAACGATATAAACGGCTCTATTGTTTCATTAGATCTATTTTTCGACGCTGAAGCGTACGATGAAAATTACGCTATACTAACCTCTAAAGATACACTTAAACACCTAAACATTTCGGTAAATGAAGGAACGCCGAACTTTGTATCAACGGCAAAGACAGATGAGGGTGTATATGCAATGGAAGACGACTATGGAATGAGTTATTACTATCGAGGAGCAGTGACAAATAACTATGTTAAATTCGCAGGATTCTACTGGAGAATCATCAGAATAAACGGAGACGGAAGTCTAAGGATCATATACGATGGAACCCAAGGATATGCGAATGGAGTATCAAATACGGAAAGACTAGCATCTACAGGAAAAGCATTCAATGCAAAGTATGATGATGCGAAATATGTAGGCTGGATGTTTGGAGGAACTCAAGGAACGGCAAGTACATCAAAAGTACAGGCCCAAACGAATGAAACAAATTCAGACTTGAAAGCATTAGTGGATTCGTGGTATAAGACGAATATAGAAGATAAGAATTTAGGAGATAAGGTAGCAGATGTGATATTCTGTAACGATAGAACGACACCAGGAAAAGCAGAGACAGGCTATTCAGATGATACAGGATTAGGGTATGGAAGTAATTATACAGCATACGGAGCAACAGCGAGGACGAATGTATGGAATACAGAAGCAAGTAAAGTACAACCAAGGTTCACGTGTCCACAAAAGAATGACGCATTTACAGTTAGCGACGAAACTAAAGGAAATGGGGACTTAACGTATCCAGTAGGTTTGATCACAGCAGATGAAATAGTCGCAGCTGGAAGTGGAAAATATGCTACCTCAAACTCGAGTTATTACCTATACAAAGGAACATGGTATTGGTCGCTCTCGCCTTCCTGTTTTATTGGTGGTAGTGCTAGTGTGTTCCGTGAGAGCGGCGGTCTCCGCGGTACGAATATCCATGATCCCAGCGGTGCGGTCGCTCCAGTTATCAATCTGAAAGCTGAATACGTGAATACCTTAAGAGGTACAGGAACGATTAGTGATCCGTATACTGAATAAAAAAGTGATTAAATTAAAGAAGAAAAACAGGAGACTAAATTTATCTCCTGTTTTTGCATTCACAATTTCTATTAATATCTACCAACACCGACTTTTTTAAAAACATCTAAAACTTTTTCTTCTGCAATTTTGCGAACTTTTTTATTAGAAGCATCTAGAACTTCGTCTATTAGGCCACTTTCGACTATTTCATTATACTTTGCTTGTAACTCTACTAAGAACTTCTCTACGGAATCAGCTACGGCAGTTTTAAATGAACCGTAATTAGATTCGCCAAATTTCTGAGTAGCTTCCTCGATACTGATATGTTCTAAAAGCGAATATATGACGAGTAAGTTTGAAATACCTGGTTTATTTTCTTTATCGTAATAAACCTTAGATTCACTATCGGTGACTGCACTCATTATCTTCTTTCTAGCTACGCTAGGATCTTCTAAAAGCATGATGCATCCCTTACCTGATTCGTCAGTTTTACTCATCTTTTTAGTAGGGTTTTGTAAATCATAAATTTTAGCCCCAGCTTCGGGTATCATAGGATCTGGTACTTTAAAAGTTTTACCGTATCTGTTGTTAAATCTTTCGGCGATATTTCTGGCAAGCTCGACGTGTTGCTTTTGATCGACTCCTACTGGAACGACATCGGCATCGTACATCAATATATCTGCAGCCATCAAAGCTGGATAAGTGAATAATCCACAAGATATGGATTCGTTACCTTTATTTTTAGATTTATCTTTGAATTGGGTCATACGAGAGAGCTCTCCTACGTAGCTGTTGCATTCTAAAACCCATGAAAGATTAGCGTGAAATAGGTTTTCAGATTGGACGAATAAAGTAGTGTGTTTAGGATCTAAGCCACATGCTAAGTAAATACCTATTAGTTCCCTTATTCTTGTTCTCAATACCTCTGGATCGTTATATACCGTTAAAGCGTGTAAATCTGCAACGAACACGAAGGACTCGTAGTCCTTTTGCATCTCGACAAACTGCTTTATCGCTCCTATATAATTTCCAAGGGTGAATTCCCCTGTCGGTTTAATTCCCGATACTAATCTTTTCATAAAATCTCTTCTTTCTTCCACAATTTTACCAAAAATAGAAGTTTTAGTCTATACTCTAGCACTCTAACCGTATAATTTAAGACTTTACATGACATAATAATATCGAAGGTGAAACTGTGAAAAATATGATTAAAATAGTCGGTATTTTTATCGGAATTGTTCTATTAACAGGATGTTTTGGAAATATGACGCCGAGTGAAAAGACCGAAGACTTTCTAAACAGATATATTAAAAATGATAAAGATATCTTGGCAGAATTAGACATAAGTTTAGATAAACAAGATCTTTCCAATGAGCAAAAACAAAAGTATAGAGATATCATCAAAGAGGAGTATTCTACTCTTAAATATACGATCAAGGACGAACGTATTGACGGAAATGATGCAGAAGTCGAAGTAGAATTGAACGTCAACGACTTATATAAAGCGAGTAAAGAGGCGAGCGATTATCTCATCGATAACTCACAAGAGTTCTACACGGACGACGCATACGATGAAAAAAAATTTATAGATTACAAACTAGAAAAGATGGAAAATAGTAAAGATAGAATAACTTATACGATATTTTTTGAACTAAAGAAAAAAGATGGAGTTTGGACGATCGAAGACTTAGACGATCAAACGCTCCAAAAGATTCACGGAATCTATGACTATGAGACTAACAACAGTTAGTTTTTTTCTTGCAATACTAAAAAAAATGTGTTAGAATACCTAATCAAAAGAAGGGGATTTATATGGGGTTATCTAGCGAAGAATTAGACATTATTGCAGCTTTAATTTTAATAAACAAAAAAACTCACAGCCTTTATCGCGCTTTAGAAGCTGGTGAAGACTCTAAAACACTAATCCCTGAAATAGAAGCTAACTTGAAACTAGAATTAGACTTGTACGAACTTTTATCGCTAACTGCTGATAAAGTTAAAGCGATAGAGAAATATGTTGAAACAACTTTTCCTATAGAGATAAATGATAAACTTCTAATCGGAACTAGCCCCATGTTAAACGAAAATACATACCCATACTATAGGTTAATTGCAAGAGCAAGATATATGTTGAAATCGAACAGTAAAAGAGAATCAGATGTAGTATTTAATGCCTATTTGGATGTTAGAGTTGAAATTCTTTATAAATGTCTTCTCGAAACTGCTAAAAAAGCTCGATGTGGAGAACACTTAACCGAATATGGCCATTTAATATTAATCGATTCACCCGAAGTAGAAAAAAGAGCACTAAAAAATCTTTTATGTCCTTTTGCATCGATAGACGATTTTACTTCTTTTGCAGTCGGTCTAGAAATGATCAGCATAGTCAAAAAAGTGTTTCCTGATAGTCCTATACAATCGGCAAAAAACGATTCACATATTATCTACAGCACTCACTTCTCAGAAATATATCAAGAAATAGAAAAACTTTTAATAAAACAGATACGATTAGAAAAAGAATTGGATGATAGAAACAGCACTTTCCTTTTATGTATTTGCCAATTACAAGCAGCACTTTCTCTATTGAGGAGCAGAGAAAGAAAAAAAATATATGAAGAATTACTTAATATGAAATATTTAACTTCTAAGATGGATAAAGACGCTCTAAAGGGTGCTTTCGAATACGTAGAAAAGAGCCTAGTTCCTATTATAAACGTTTATGCACTAGGGCAACCATATAAAAAGTTTTAGTTATCGACATAATACCGAATTTTGTCGATTCTTTTTTTACAAAAAATCTTGACTATCTACCAGTTTTAGTTATATAATTGAGTAGCAATGCCTGATTAGCTCAGTCGGTAGAGCGCACGGCTGTTAACCGTTAGGTCGCAGGTTCGAGTCCCGCATCAGGCGCCATTGTGAATCTATACAAACTCATAAGAGTTTGTTTTTTATTTTAAATTTTTTATATCTGTGCTAAAATAATAAATAAGAATAGAGATGATAAGATGAATCATAAAAAAGGTTTTACCCTAGTCGAAGTAATAGCGGTTATAGTCATTTTAGCGTTGTTGATGGTATTAGTAGTCCCAAATATTTCTAATTCCTCGAAAAATGCTAAAGAAAAGACATATAAAACGAAAGTTTCATTGATAGAGTCATCAGCTGTTTTTTATGGACAAGACAACTACGGAGCAATAGTTTCAACAGGTATAAAAGACGAAGAGGGAATAGTCACTAAAGAAGTTTATGTCTATGAGCTGATACCTGAATATTTGACGGCAGATAACGAAGAAGAAGGTAAAATGATAAACGATCCTCGAAACCCAGATGAATTTTTAGACGATAAAGTCATCATCATAAAAGTAAACACTAAATCTAAAAAAGTTACAGCGACTTTTACGGAAGAATAGAAAGAGAAAAGATAATTATGGTAGAAAATAAAAACGTCGACAAAAGAATTATAATAGTAATTATAGTTTTAATAATTTTATTGCTCTTATTAGGACTCATATTGGGAAAAAAGAAAAATGAAGAAGGCGGAAATAGAGGAAATTTAACTGAAAATGAGATTTCCAATGTTGAAGAATTTAATGATACGCTTCCTGATGTAACTTTTACCATTTCTGGAGCATTTCAAAGTAAAATATCAGAAAAAGAAATAAAAAATATGAGCTTAAAAGTATACGAATTCGATGCGACCATCGATAACGGATGGGGATATGTAAAAAATAAATATGTCGGAATAAAACTAGTTGATCTTTTAAAATCCACCAAGATCACTGAAAGTAAGACTCATGAATTGACTTTTGAAGGAAAAAATAGGACAGCTATTACGTATTCCATGGACAAGATTAACGATATGACATACATAGTATTTTTAAGAGACGGTAAGAACGTCGACAGTGAGCAATCGGTTATGTTATTAAATGTAGATAAAGACTACTCGTATTCATTAAACAAACTTATAAACATCTTTGTTCCACATAACATAGATGACCAAGTACAATAAATCATCAATTTAACTGATGATTTTTTTATGCAGTAGTTTATAAATAGATATATTAATTTCCTTCTTTTTTTGATATACTACTTTATAGTAGGAGAGAACTTTTATGAAAAATAAAAATGGATTTACTATGGTCGAATTAATCGCAGTAATATCGATTATTGCATTGCTACTCATAATAACTATTCCAACGATTTCTAAAGTATCAGAAAATTCCAAAATGTCTTTGAGAAAATCTAAAATAAATACTATAGAGATAAGTGGGACAAAATACGCAGATGAGAACATAAACTCGTATCAAGAGTGTACTATCGAAAAAGATTCTATATTTCTCGCCAATAATTGTCGAGTCGATTTACAGGAACTGATAGATTTCGGATATTTAGAAACCAGTGAGTCGATAGAAGATCCGATTACTAATCACCAGTTTGAAGGCGATGTAATCGTCTGCTATGATGAAAAAAAGATCGAGGTTAACGCTTACTTCCAAAAGAAAGGTACCTATACCTGCAACCCAGAAAACATCGAAATTCCCCCTGTAGTTGAGCCACCTAAAGTAATAGAAATGATGGTCACATTTGATCCCAATGAGGGAACCTTGACAGAGAACTCATCAAAAATAGTGGAATACAATAAAGAATACGGAGAATTGCCCTCTCCTAGTAGACCTGGTTATCTTTTTGAAGGATGGTACACTGAAGTTTCTGGTGGAACTCTAATCGAAAGTGGTACCAAAGTTAAAAAACAAGGTGATCATACACTTTATGCAAGATGGACGAGGAATGCTTTTTCCTTGTCTTTCGAAGCAAATGGTGGTACAGAAGTACCATCACAGACTTTAGAAAAAGGGACGATTCTTAACGAATTTCCAACGACTACAAGAGAAGATTATATTTTTGATGGATGGTTTACAGAGCTAGAAGGTGGAGTAGAAGTAACCGAAATAACGATCGAATCGGATACTACTCTCTATGCTCATTGGTCAAAAATAAAATACAATTTAATTTATGACTCCAATGGAGGAAGTTCCGTCGCTCCTCAATCATACGACAAGGGTACTACTGTAACGACCTTTCCAGTCCCAGTTAGAACGGGATATCAATTCGATGGATGGTTTACTATGCTATCGGGTGGAACTGAAGTTAAAAGCGTTGAAATGACGTCTAATAAAACCTTATTTGCCCATTGGACGAAGATAATCGTAAACTATACTCTAACTTTTAAAAATTCCGACTCTACGACAGTCGATTCGCGAACTGTTGAAGATGGAACTACTGTTAGCGACTTTCCTACACTTACAAAGGAGGGATACACGTTCGCCGGTTGGTTTACTGCCATAACAGGGGGAACGAAAGTAACAAGCATTAGAGTTACTTCTAACATAACTCTATATGCACAGTGGAAATTGCCAGTTTCAGGACCAGAAGATACATTAGACAAACTTGGCGTAACTCCTAAGCCTGGTACTCCGGATTTCTCTAAAACAGCACCAGAAATAAAGTATAAAGAAGTTTTAGAAAATAGAACTTATACAACTAC
The DNA here is from genome assembly GCA_910587535.1 of uncultured Bacilli bacterium. Lineage (GTDB taxonomy): Bacteria > Bacillota_I > Bacilli_A > RF39 > UBA660 > RUG11867. The sequence goes on along the minus strand of CAJUKM010000023.1, from coordinate 5,740 downwards.
CATAACAGATGGTCAAAGAAAATGCTTTCTAACGAGCACAGCTTACACCTTCAATAAAGATACTGGTAAATTCGATATCGGACCACCATATCATAATCCAGTAGGAAATTACTTGGGAGCGACTGCCACAATAAATAAATATATGGCTGGTCCGACTGGTTGGGAAGGAAATCCAGTTTGTTTTTCAGACTTTACTTCTTCTGCAACTGATCAAGCTTATATTAAAAAGTATTTTAAAGACAAATATAGTATCATATATGTAGAGAACGTAAATGTCACATCTACCTCAGGAGGTAGTACAACGATAAAAATGACTTATAGATACCTCAAATCGATTCCTGATTTAGAAAGTGTAGATCATTCTAAAGATGGAGTGTATGCAATGGATGACGATTACGGAAAATCTTATTATTTTAGAGGAAGTAGATTCAACAATTACGTAAAATTTGCCGGATTCTACTGGAGAATAATAAGAGTAAATGGAGAAGGTACGTTAAGAATAATATATGACGGAGATCAAGCGTTTGATGAATACCATACAGGTTCAGAGAAAAGATACACTTCAAACACTTATTTTAACGAAAGGGCAACCTATACAGCGAATAGTCAATCGATTTACTTAAAAGATAATAAATATCTGGGATATATGTATAATCCATCAACTAGTAGTAAAAGTACATCAAAGACTCAGGCCCAAACGAATCGTTACAGTTCTAAAGCCAAGACAACTATAGATAATTGGTATAAAAATAACATCGTAGTAAACGAAAATTATAGTAAATATATAAGTGATAGAATTTTTTGTAACGATAGAAGCACAGCGCCAACTGAGAAGACTTGGGCTAAAAGTGACACTACTCTTGGATATGGAAAGAATACTACATATTTTGGAATATACAATAGGGTAGTGGATTATTCAGGAAGTTATAGAGAGAATCCAACTGTATCGTTCAAATGTGCACAGCAAAACGATGCATTTACAGTGGACGATACAGAAAAAGGAAATGGTGCCTTAAAGTATCCGGTAGGACTGATCACAGCAGATGAAGTTATGGCTGCAGGAGCAAATTACACTGATTTCAATCAAGTTTTCTATCTATATAAAAATTCTGGAATATGGACTATGACCCCATATAGATTTTATACGAGTGGTAATAATAGTACGTATGATGGTCCATACTCGGTTTATTTTACTAATTACGGTCAGTTAAGCAGACAAGTTTCATACTATACAGCTGGTTTAGCACCTGTCATTAATTTATCACTAGAGTTCGTCAATAAAATGACGGGAGATGGATCTAAGGACAATCCTTTCCAAGTCATAGAATGATAAAATAGCGCATAGCTATTTTTTTCTTTTACAAAAAACTATTTTGTATTATAATACACATGCGAGGGAAACCATTATGAAGATGAGTGAAGTAAATTATGAAAATTTAAGTCCTATGATGAAACAGTATTACGACATAAAGAAAAATTATGAGGGAATACTGCTCTTTTATCGTCTTGGAGATTTCTATGAGATGTTCTTTGAAGACGCCTTAGTCGCAAGTCGCGAACTAGGACTCACCTTAACGGGAAAAAACGCCGGTTTAGAAGAGCGTATTCCGATGTGCGGTGCTCCTCATCATTCAATAAAGGGTTATATACAAGAAGCTCTTAAAAAGGGCTTTAAAGTGGCAATATGCGAACAGATGGAAGATCCTAAAGCTACCAAAGGAATGGTAAAAAGAGAAGTGACAGAAGTCATTAGTAAAGGAACGATGACCGATCTAGAATTTCTAGATAATAAAGACTTCAACTACTTGGGAAGCATCTTAGAATATCCTTCTAGCTATGTCATCACTTATGCAGATATCTCAACAGGTGAACTCAATACGATGACTATAGATAAAGATCAAAATAGACTTCTTAATATCGTTTTAAACAACGGCTTCAAAGAAGTAATAATGTCAACAGACTCAGATTTAAAACTCGAAGCTACACTCAAAAATATCTACAATATAGACGTCACAAAATTCGATGAATTGTACGAAGAAGATCTTCCGTTTATAGAATTTTTAGACCTCAAAGCTAAAAGAGGAGTTAGACATATCCTATATTATTTGTGTGTAAAAGAATTAAAAGACATAAGCCATTTCGATCGAGTAAATCTAATAGATGACAATGCCTATCTAGAAATGGACGTCCATACTATTAGAAACTTAGAATTGTTCGAAACTCTGAGATTAAAAGAAAGACAAAATTCTTTAGTGTGGTTGATAGATAGATGTAAAACAGCGATGGGTTCTAGAAAACTCAAAGCTTGGATGTTAAAACCGTTGAGAAAAAAAGAAGAAATAGAATCTAGATATGATAAAATTTCTACATTAAATGAGCACTTTTTAGAAAGAAGCTCTCTTCTAGATGAACTATACGAGATATACGACATAGAAAGACTCTGTGGAAAAGTTGCATCTGGAAGTGCTAATGCACGCGACTTAATACAACTAAACAACTCGCTGAAAGTTTTACCAGGCATAAAAGCCAATGTTGAAACACTAGGTTTTCCGTATGAGATCGACACATTTACGGAACTTTTCGAACTGATGAGCCGCTCTATAAGTGAAGGTGCACCTATAACCTTAAAAGATGGATATCTCATTAAAGACGGATACAATGCCGAGCTAGATGAACTAAAAAGCATAAGAAGAGGCGGAAAAGATTTCATAAGTCAAATCGAAGAGAGTGCCAAAGAGATGACGGGCATTAACAATCTAAAAGTAGGATATAACAAAGTATTCGGTTATTATATAGAAGTTACTAATTCTAATAAAGACAAGATAAAAGACGAGTATGGATGGATAAGAAAACAGACACTCGTAAATGCTGAAAGATATATAAGTCCAGAATTAAAAGAAAAAGAGAGCATGATATTGAATGCCGAAGAAAAAATAATCGAACTAGAATATCAACTTTTTGTCGAGATTAGAAACAGCGTAAAAGAAAGGATACACGATCTTTTAAGACTTGCCGACGTGCTAGCAGAAATTGATGCCCTAGTGAGCCTTTCTCTTGCAAGTGAAGAATTAAATCTGGTTAGACCAGTTCTTACAGACAAGAGAAATGTAAACATTATCGATGGTAGACATCCAGTTGTCGAGCACGTAAGCGATAAAGAATATGTGCCAAATAGCATCCTTATGGATGAAAATGTAAATACGTTACTGATAACGGGTCCTAATATGAGTGGTAAAAGCACTTATATGCGCGAATTTGCTATAATAGTAATACTTGCACAAATGGGTTCTTTTGTTCCTGCTAAGACAGCTACTTTACCCATTTTTGACAAAATATTTACGCGAATTGGAGCGTCAGATGACCTAGTAAGTGGTGAAAGTACGTTCATGGTGGAGATGAAAGAGGCTAACAATGCCATAACGAATGCTACCGAACAATCCTTAGTCCTATTCGATGAATTGGGACGAGGAACTGCAACCTACGACGGCATGAGCCTAGCTCGAGCAATTTTAGAATACATCGATAAAAATATCAAATGCAAAACTCTCTTTTCGACTCACTATCACGAGCTAACAGAGATGGAAAGTATCATTCCTACGATTAAAAATGTCCATGTAAGCGCCAAAGAAGAAAACGGACAAGTATATTTTTTACATAGAATTGAAAATGGACCAGTAGACAAAAGTTATGGAATACATGTAGCAAAACTTGCAGGAATGCCAGAAGGTCTAATAAATCGTGCTAAAGACATTTTAAGTGAATATGAAACAGATAAGCCTGTAGAAAAAAAGTCAAAAGAGAATCAGATGAGCTTTGAGTTTAAAGACGATTCAGATTATGCAGAATTGGTAAAAACTTTAAAAGAAATAGATCCGAACTCAATAAGTCCTAAAGATGCATTAGATACATTATACATTTTAAAAGAAATGACAAAACGATAAGTTTTGCTTTTTAGAGAGGAGAAAGAATTTAATTATGAATAAAATGACCCTTAAAGAGTGTTTAAGGCCTCTTTATAATGCTGGAAATTTAAGTGCAACAACACTCCAAAGAAAGTTCCACTTTCGTCTTTTAGATATATCTAGAATGCTTTTAGAAATTGTAAAAGATGACATAAAAGAAGAAAACGATATAGACCTCATATATCCAGTTTTAAACTTAGTAATAGTCGCAGCAGTTACTAGCGAACAAAAGTTCCATATAGATATAAGAGAACAACTAAACGAAATAGAAAAAATGATTTTAGAAAAAATAAAACATAAAGACAACTATGACGATAAAGCTATGGTTCAATTCAAACTGTGTTTGAACATGTTTTCAAAATTTTACACGGCCCTAAATTCTGAATTAGTGAGGACAAAGCTTAAGGAACTCGTCTCCTTTGAATATATATTTCGTTTGATAGAAGAGGTTAAAAATCCAGAAATTATTAAAATTCTAATGGGTTATCATTCAGAATTTGCAAATTCTAAAGATAACGAAGAAAACAGTTTGATATACCATTTAGTTGTAAAGTATCTAGAGAGTTTTGACGAATATTACCTATCTATAATTGCGATTGTTTTAGAGAACTTAAAGACCAATTTATCCGAAGTAGAAATAACTTCGATAAAAAATAAAATAGAAGTTATAAGTGATGAAAAAAGAACTCTGCATTTGAAAAACTTACTAGAACACTATTTAGAACATCATGAGGAAATTACTAAATCTTATAACCGCTTAATAGCTATGTCAAAAAAACCAGAGATAATTACAGGTGAAAATAATTTAGAAAAGGACAGGCTAGATTTAACCGGCCTGACAACATATTTGATTTCGAAAAAACAAAAAGATTGTTGTGTATTTGGTGTGACGCCCTCTATTGCGATAAGCCTTAAAAAATTGAGTGAAAGCTATGAACTATATTTTCATATACCATGTATTCCATACCGAAAAAAAACTATGGAAGATAGATCGTTTCACTTGATAGAAGGACTATCAAAAAAGAGTCCGCTTTTCGATATACAGAGTTTAGAACGATTTGGATTAATGACTAGAGAAAAAAGAGCTGCTATTACTTTCAAGATGGATATATCTTTTAACGGAACGATTCAAAGGACTAATGCGTTTAAAAGTTTTATAAAATGTGATTTTCTTCTAGATGAAAGTGTATTTTTTAATACGGCTAAAAGGACTAAACAGCCAGAACTAAACGAGATTATAACTTTATGTGAAAAGATGTATGCCACATGTATATCCATTCAAAATCCTGAAAAGTTAGTAGATTTTTTGACAGACCTATTAGAGAGAAATCTCCCGCTTATGACGATAGACAATTTACCTTTTATATTTAGATGCGAATTCCCTAAAAGTGAAGTATTGAGTAAAGAAGAAATAGAGACAGTAAAAAGGATAACTTCTCTTTATCTGAATCCATCAGCATCTAATAACATAGGAAAGAGTATTTCTGCTCATTCACAAAGAGTATTTATATATTCTCCTAAACCTCTAGTTAGTGCTTTGACGAAACGATTAACAGCACCAATCGCTAATCCAGAGATCAGTTTAATAGCTTTACAAAACATGAGAATGATAGAAGAACTTCTCATAGAAAAGACTGGAGATAGAGATTATTATTCATTATCTGCAATGACTTTATCAAAAGTGGCAAATGCTACCGACAAAGCTATTATTCTCTCTCCTACAAGCTAAATTACAAGTAGAAACCGGAAATTTGTGAAAAAAAGTAGAAAAACGACTA
>CAJUKM010000022.1:19748-22178 GCA_910587535.1 uncultured Bacilli bacterium | reverse complement strand
TTTTATTCTATTTACACATCCTTCACATTTCATTCCTTCGATATTTAATTCAACATTTTTCATTTTTCACTCTCCCAAACCTTAATGAATTTAATATAACAGTCAAACTACTAAAAATCATTGCTATACTGCCAAACATAGGGGTCATATTTATACCCATATTACTGAATAATCCCATCGCAATTGGAATCATACAAATATTATAGAAAAATGCCCAAAATAAATTTTGTTTAATAACATTATAAGAACGTTTACTTATTGTTATTAAGTCTAAAATATTTCTCATATCATTATTCATTAAAATAACATCTGCAGAATCCATGGCAACATCAGTCCCATCATTTACACTTATTCCTATTGTTGCACTTACTAACGCTGGAGCATCATTGATTCCATCTCCAACCATAATGACTTTTTTACCATTATCTATTAACATTTTTATATGCTTTGCCTTCTCTTGTGGTAAAACATCTGCTATAACTTTTGTTATTCCAAGTTCATTTGCAATTATTCTGGCAGTTACCTCGTTATCACCTGTCAGCATCACAACTTCAACATCATTCTTATTAAATTTATAAATAGTATCTTTTATGTCTGTTCTTATAATATCTCTGACTCCAATAAGTCCTATAACAACATTATCTTCAATAATATAAATGACGCTGCACCCTTTTTTTACTAAATAATCATAATTATTTTTATTAGTATCTGTTATTTTTAATTTTGATAAAATCTTATCATTTCCTAGATAATATTCTTTTCCCTTTATCTTTCCATAAATACCAATTCCATTTAACGTCTTAAAATCATTTACTTCTAGTTTTTTATCTATCTTAAATGCTGTATTAATGGGATGTGATGATTTTTTTTCAAGATTGGAGACGATATTTAATAAATTATTATCTTTGTATTCTGAATAATTAAAAAATTCAAATATACTTAGTTTTCCAAAAGTTAAAGTTCCAGTTTTATCAAAGACAACGGTATCAATATTTCTTGCTTTCTCTAAAACCTCGCTATTTCTCAAAAATAATCCTTTTTTAGCACACAATCCATTACTAACCACAACCACTAAAGGTACTGCTAATCCTAAAGCACATGGACACGCAACAACCAGTACAGTGACCATATGAATCAATGATTTTTCGATTGATAAGCCACTGAGCGTTTGTACGATGAAGGTTAAAGCCGCAACAATAAGAATGATAGGTACAAAATAGCCACTGATTTTATCTGCCAATTTCTGAATTTTACTTTTGGTATTTGTTGCTTCAACAACTAACCTTACTATTTCTGATATAGTGGATTCTTTCCCAATCCTTTTAGCTCTATATTCAATATATCCATTATAACTGATTGATCCTGCAATGACATTGCTTCCTTTTTCTTTTATCACCGGTGTACTTTCACCTGTAATAAAGCTTTCATCGACATATGTCTTTCCACTTTCCACAATGCCATCTACTGCTATTTTATCTCCTGATTTACATACCAATAGATCATCCTTTTTAACTTTGTCTATCGAAACCTTCTTTTCCTTTCCATCTATTTTTAAAATGGCGCTTTGTGGTGTAATAGTTACTAATTTTTTTATAGCATCCTTTGTTTTATCTTTACTTATATCTTCTATAAATCTTCCTAATTTAATAAAATAAATAACCATACAAGTCGATTCAAAATATAAACTTCCAAGATGTTCATCCATTCCAAACATAATATTGATATATCCATAAAGACTGTACATAAAACTAAATAATACACTAAACATTACTAAAGTATCCATATTAGGCATTTTATGAAGTAAATTTTTTACGCCACTTTTTAATATATCATATCCATACCTCAAGAAAATGAGTGTTGAAAGGAACAAAAAAGTTGCTAAAATTGTCGGATAATCATGATTAATAAATGGTATATTAGGCAACCTTAACATATGTCCCATAGAAGCATACATAATAAATAAAATAAAGATTCCTAAAGAAATTAATTTGGCTTTATCTAATTTATTTACTTCTATATCATCTATTCCTTTAAACTCTCCTAGGCTTTCAAATCCTGCTTCTTTTATATAGAACTCTAAATCTTTTTTATTTATGTTTTCATATTCAATAGTAGCAATAGATAATACTAAATTTACATTGGCACTTTTTACTCCTACTTGTTTTGTTAAGTATTTCTCTATTCCCGATGAACAAGCACTACAAGTCATACCTCCGATTTTCAAAACTATTTTTTTCATAAATGCATCTCTCAATCCTATTTATTAAACCTTCTAAATAAACTAACGATTTCATCAAATGCTTCTAATTTACCATTATCTAAATCTCTTGATATACAACTATACAGATGATTTTCTAAAATAAGATTGGATAAACTTTTTACAGAATTGTCTAAAGCAGCTAATTGAATTAAAACATCATTACAATATCT
>CAJUKM010000022.1:0-19738 GCA_910587535.1 uncultured Bacilli bacterium | reverse complement strand
TTTATCATTTTCATTATTCCTTTTATTTGTCCTTCAATTCTATTTAGTCTGTTATTAATTGTTTTCTTTTCTTCCTCACCCCTATGTGTTTTTTTAACTATATTATTGCTCATTTTCATCACCAAAATCATTATATACTGCAGGGGGTATTTTGTAAATGAGGGGGTATATTTAGGAAAAGAGCAGTCCTAATTAGAACTGCTTCTTTATTCTCAAAATTCTTAAGGCATTTATTATTGCAAGAACTGATACTCCAACATCGGCAAATACTGCTGCCCACATACTAGCAAAACCAAATGCACTTAATATTAATATTGCTATTTTTACTGCAATAGCAAATACTATATTTTGTCTTACAATTCTCATTGTTTTTTTAGAAATCTGAACAGAATTTGCAATTTTAGATGGTTCATCAGTCATAATAACCACATCAGCTGCTTCAATAGCCGCGTCACTTCCAAGACCACCCATTGCTACTCCTATATCAGATAATGCTAGAACTGGAGCATCATTGATTCCATCTCCAACGAAGATTAGTTTTCCTTTAGATGTCTTTTGCGTCATTAATTTTTCTACCCAAGCAACTTTATCTTGTGGTAGCAATTCTGCATGATATTCATCTAAATTAAGCTCATTAGCAACATACTTACTGATATTTTCACGATCTCCTGTTAGCATAACAATTTTTTCAACATTATTGATTTTAAATAATTTTACGGCTTTATAAGAGTCTTCTTTAATTTTATCAGCAATTAAGATTGTTCCTGCAAATTCATCATTTATTGCAACATATACGATTGTTCCGGCATATCCGCTTTTTTTAAATTTAATATCATACTCTTTCATTAGCTTTTCATTTCCAACTAAAACTATCTTTCCATTTACTAATGCTTTCACACCTTTGCCTGATATTTCTTGTGTTTTACTAACTAGTTTTTCATCGATTTCTTTGTTATATGCATGTTTTAATGAAAGTGAAATTGGATGATTAGAAAAGCTTTCTGCATAGGCTGCATATTTTAATAGATCATTATCAGAATATCCAATGGCATCTATTTTTTGAACTTTGAATACTCCCTCTGTTAATGTCCCTGTCTTATCACACACAACGATTTCTGTACTTGCAAGAGCTTCTAGGTAGTTACTTCCTTTTATCAAAATTCCCATTTTAGAAGCTGCTCCTATTCCTCCAAAGAATGATAATGGAATAGAAATAACCAAAGCACATGGACAAGAAACAACTAAAAATGATAAGGCCCGATATAACCATTCACTAAATAAGGTTTCTTTAATAACAAGCGGTGGAATTATTGCTAAAAGAACTGCTACTATTACTACAACTGGAGTATAATATTTTGCAAATTTGCTAATAAAGTTTTCAGATTTCGATTTTCTGTTACTAGCATTTTCTACTAAATCTAGTATCTTACTAACGGTCGACTCTCCAAATTCTTTGTTTACTTTAATTTTTAATATTCCATCACCGTTTATGCAACCGCTTAATACTTCATCATTTATAGATACTTTTCTTGGAACTGATTCTCCTGTTAAAGCTTGTGTATTAAGCATTGATTCTCCTTCTACTACGACTCCATCTAGAGGAATTTTTTCTCCAGGTTTTACTAATATGATTTCTCCAATATTAACTCCATCTGGATCTACACGTTCAATTTCATCTTTACGATATACATTCGCATAATCTGGCCTTATATCCATAAGACTTGCTACAGATTTTCTTGACTTGTCTACTGCATAGTTTTGGAACAGTTCTCCTACTTGATAGAAAAGCATTACTGCAACTGCCTCAGGGAACTCGCCTATACAAAATGCCCCAATTGTAGCGACTGTCATTAAAAAGTTTTCATCAAAAACCTTACCTTTAAAGATATTCCTAAATGCTTTTAAAAAAATATCATAACCTATAATTATATAAGCGATTACAAATGAAATATTATTATATAACTCGCTATTCAATTTAAGTAACAGAGAAATTACAACTAATAAAAGAGAAATAATTATCTTGACTAATTGCCTATTCATCTTTTGGCTCATGATAGCTAAACTTCCTCTATTGTTACATGTGGTTCTTCTTTTTTTATCACTTTTCTAATTGTCTCCAATGCTTGTTCCCTATTTTCTTCAGCACATTCAAAAGTTAGTTTTTGTGTCATAAAACTGATACTAACATTTTCTATAATATCAATTTTTTGTAAAACTCTTTCCAATTCATTGGCACAATTTGCACAGTCTAAATTTTTAATTTTAAATTTGTATTTATTCACTTTAATTCTTCTTCTTTCTTATTTTTTTAACCTTTATGGTTAATATGCTCTAAACCAATTTCAAACAGTTTAACAATATGCTCATCATCCAAAGTATAATAAACTTCTTTACCATTTTTTCTACATCTAACAACTCCACTTCTTCTTAGAACAGCAAGTTGGTGTGAGATAGACGATTTAGTCATATTAAGTACATTTGCTAAATCACAAACGCACATCTCCTTTTGATCTAATGCAAAAAGAATCCTACACCTTGTCGTATCTCCTATCAGTTTGAATAAATCTGCCAATTTGTTAAATATGTCTTCATTTGGCATTTTTTGTAATACTTCATCAACAGCTTCTCGATGAATTACATTACAATCGCAAGAGAATTCGCTTCTAGACATAAATTACCTCCCATAATATTATATGTATTTTAGTTGAATTGCCCTTCAATCGTCTTAATTATAGTTGAATATGTATTCACTTGTCAATGGGTTTTGGTAAAAAGTGTAATTTAATAGTAAGTGTTCATTTTATCTCTTATTAGATGTTTCTTCATCATCAAGACTTTAAAATCTTTTATTTTAATTAAACTAAATAATTGTCGAAAAAAAGAAAAAGCTTTCATGTTTTTAAAGCTATTTCTTTTTTTCAAGATCAATATATGTCACATAAAAACAATAATTATAAAATTCTTGTCTACATCTAATGTTAAATTCGTTAGATATGTTATATGACTTGCCTTAATTGCACGTATCAAACCTATTTTAGATCTCTATGAAGTTCTTTCTGTTTCTTGTTTACTAACTAAAGTAAGTATTCTTGAAATCATCTTTTAATGTCTAAAAAGAGATGTCATTAGAATGCGAAAACTCATAAATAAACTCTAATCTTTGTTTTAATGATTTATCAAATGTTATTTCTTACTTAATATTTATTATAGACTCTCCCTTTCTTGGTAGGATGGTTTTCCATATAACAAAAAAATCAACAATCTTTTTTAAGAAAGTTGATTTTAACTTTAAACTTCTAAGTAAAAGTTAGAAGGTATTTTCTTACTGGTGCTCTTGGACGGATTTGAACCGTCTACCTATTCCTTCGGAGGGAATCGCTCTATCCAAATGAGCTACAAGAGCTTTTCTTTCGATATTATATCAAAATGCACTAAAAAAGAGAATGTTTTTTTCATTCTCTTTTTCAACTTTGCTTCGACAAAGTAATATTTATTATAGACAAAATTACTTTGTTTCAGAATGCATAAATAATAGACCTACGTTGATGAGACCACATATTCCCACTAAAGAGTACACGAGTCTAGTAAGTACTGTCATTTCACCAAAAAGCGCTGCCACTAGGTCAAATTCTAATAAACCGACTAGGCCCCAGTTAAGAGCACCGATTACAGTGAAAACTAATGCTATCTTCTGTAGTGTTTCCATATCAAAAATCCTTTCTTCTCTACTATTATGGTGCCATATGACAAAAATATACTATTTAAATTTCACAAAAAGTTTTGTTTAAATTAAGAAAAATAGAGCACAATAATATTATGAAAACGATAATTTTGTGTTTAGAGGTTTTTTTTGCCAGAATGATAGACGTCGGCATAGGCTCTGTAAGGACCATTCTTCTCGTCAAAGGTAAAAATTTTATATCGATGATTTTAGCCTTTATAGAGATCCTGATATGGTTTTTTGTAGCGAAGCAGACGTTGACATCGGAAGAAACTAATTTAGCTATTATTTTGAGCTATGCGGGCGGTTATGCAGTAGGAACTTATGTTGGAGGGTTGATAAACAAGTATTTTGTTAGAGGAACACTTACAGCCTTTATTGTGACTAGCTTAGATAATAGAGATATGGTTGATGAACTAAAGGATTCAGGCTATGGTGTAAGCGTTATCAGCGTAGAAGAAAATAAATTGGTTCTATTAACTGAGTTTAAAAAGAAAAATTTGAATAAATTAAAAAGCACAATCAAAAGAATCGATGATAGTGCCTTTATAATTATAAATGAAAGTTTGCACGTCGAAAACGGGTATATGGTTTAAAAAGAAGAGTCAAAATCTTTTTTTCTCAGAATCAATTTTCTAAAAAGATCTACTGGAATAACTGTTAACGACAACAGGAGCATGATGAAAAACTCTTTAAGGGTCAAACCATATGTTCTAAATGTAGATCCACCACTATAAAGAAGGATCATTTGGACTAATATTATAAATAAGATTATGAATATGAACGGTTTGTCCTTAGATATATTGGCAAATATGTTTAGACGATTGGTTCTTGCATTAAACGAATTAAAAACACCAGAGAAAACGAATAGTCCAAAGAAAGCGGTCATCAAATATCTATAGTCGGTTGCTTCCCTAAATATTGTTTTTAAAAATGGAAGTTTTAAAAACAATATGAGAAGAATAGCAGTGTATACTCCCGTTACAAGAATACTAGAGTACATATATTTGTTTAAAATTGGTTCATCTTTCTTTGAAGGTAACTTAGTCATATATTCTTCTAAAGGTGGTTCGAACGAGAATGCCAGTCCAGCAAACGTATCCATAATCATATTGATCCATAGCATCTGCATAACAGTAATAGGTGTGTTTATATCGAGAAATGGCCCTAAAATGCTTAGAGTTAAAGCACATAGATTCATGGTGAGTTGAAATACTACAAACTTCCTTATACTTTTGAAAATAGTTCTACCATAAAGTATCGACTTCCCTATCGATAAAAGATCGTTATCTAAAATAACTATGTCGGCTGCTTCTTTACTTACTTCACTTCCCGAACCCATTGCAAATCCGACATCTGCACATTTTAGTGCTGGCGCGTCGTTGACGCCGTCTCCTGTCATTCCAACTACTCTTCCCATCGCTTGGCCAATGCGAACCAAACGACTTTTATCAGTTGGAAGTGCTCTAGCGATTACTTTTATATCATCGTAAACTTTTTGGAGTTCTTCATCAGTCATATTTTTTAAATCTGTACTCGTAAGAGTTAGATCTTTTGCATTCTTGATGAGTCCGATCTCTTTTGCGATGTTAACGGAAGTATCTAGAGCATCTCCAGTAATCATTACGATATGAACATGTGCATTTTCGATCATCTCTATCGCTCGTTTGGCGTTTTCTGAAGTCTCATCCTTTAATAAAACAAAACTTATAAATGTGAGAGAGTCTCTATTTGGTGATACTTTATCTGCTAAAAGAATCACTCTGTATCCCAATTTGGTATATTTCTTGGCAAGCGACTCTAACGATTCCTTGTTTATATATTCTCTTCTTCCCTGTTCGTTATAAGCCTCCATAATATTTGGCATAAGTATTTCTGAAGCACCTTTAACTAGGGTGTGTGTTTCGCCGTCGTCGACTGTGACAGAAGAAAATTTGTTAGTACTGTTGAAATATTTTTGATCGATTGTTTTTGCAGATATTTTATATCCTTTGGCAAATTCGAGAAGTGCTTTATCAGTTATGTTTCCTCCGATGATTTTACCTTCATCATCAAATTTAGACTCGTTATTTAATATCATGTTTTCCATCATATATCTTGCAATTCTTGGATATCTAGATATGTCTTCCTTCGTATTTAAAGTAGTACCATTTGCTAAAACTATTCCGACGACTTCTAAATTTCCTTTAGTCACTGTTCCCGTCTTATCAGTAAAAAGCGTATTTAGAGATCCTGCCGTCTCTATTCCTACCATCCTTCTTACAAGGACGTTGTTTTTTACCATTCTCTTCATGTTGGATGATAAAACTAACGCAACCATCATAGGTAATCCTTCTGGAACGCTTACTATTATTATTGTGACACCAAGTGTGAGGGCATATATTAAATGACCGAATATTATTCTAGGTGTAGTAATAGTTTTTATGATCAATTCTGGTGAAAATGAATTCGATATGAAGATTACCGAAAACAGATAAGAAATCATGACGAGCAGTGCTCCGACAGTTCCTATTTTGCTTATGATATTTGCCAAAGATCTGAGTCTCAGTTTTAAAGGGCTATCAGGATTTTTATTTAATAGTTCGAGAGCGATTTGCCCATATTTAGTTTTTACGCCGACTGCTGTTATTTCCATTATGGCGAATCCGTTTAAAACTACACTTCCTCTATAGAGAGTCTCTCCCATCTTTTTTTCGATGTCCTTAGCTTCTCCTGTAAAACTCGATTCGTCGATGGAAACATTTCCTTCAATTATATAACCATCTGCCGGGATCAAATCCCCACTCGAAAGACTTATTATATCACCTACGACTATATCTTCTAAGTCTATTTCTTTTATATTATTCTCTCTATAGCATTTACATTTAATTTTAGATGATTCTTCTTGCATCTTTTGGAAAGATTTTTCACTTCCATATTCGCTTATAGTTGAAATAAAAGATGCTAAAAGTATCGCTATGACGATACCTAGAGTTTCGAACCAGTCAAAACTTTGGAACAAAAAAACAGTCTTTACTGCTAACACTATTAATAATATTTTGATAATCGGATCTCCTAGAGATTCCAATAGTAAATGCATAAAACTGTTTTTTTTCGTATTTGTTATTTCATTTTTGCCATATGTAAGTTGGCTTTTTTTAACTTCGATGTTACTTAGTCCCCGCTTCTTCATAATAGTCACCTGTTAAACTATATGGGCAAGGGATAATATAAATTCTATAGTATATTGTCAATTTATGTCGTCGAGATTTAAGTTCTCTTCTAAAATGAGATCGTTAAAGTCTATTTTAAATTTTTCGACAGCTTTGTCTTTAGCATCTTGATAGATGTTTTTGGCGTTCACAATAGCTTTGTAGATATGTTTTAGCTTGGCCTCTTTTTCATTGTCATAAAGAGCATATGATAGCGCATTGGAAAGAATCGTTAAGCATATGTCCGGGTAGCGACTAGCCACCTCGTAGATCCTTTTATATTCACTCGTCATGTCAACTATGAAATTCATAAGTCGTTCTTTTATAAAGGGAGTATAAGCTAGATTAACTCCGGTTTGTACTTCCAGTTTGGGAAGAGTCCCCATCAGAATCTTGACTGTGGTTGGACCGTCTGCTTCATTTATATCTACTTTTTGGAATCGGCGATTGAAAGCTCTATCTCTTAAGATATAAGTTTCATATTCTTCTGTCGTAGTAGCGCCTATCATCTTGATAGTTCCTCGATCGAGAGCAGGCTTTAACATATTTGCAAAGTCTACTCCACTATTTTCCGAACGATTGACTAGCAAGTGGACTTCATCTATGAATATTATCGTTTTATCCTTTTCTTTTAATTCTCTAATCAAGATTTCGATTCTATTATCGTTTTCGTTATCGACAGATCCCATCAAACTAGTCATATTTAATTTATATAGTTTCCAACCCTTAAGTGCGTCTGGAACTAAACTATTTTTAATTCTATATGCTAACCCTTCGACTATTGCTGTCTTACCTATTCCCGGTTTACCGACTAATAGAGCTCCTTTTTCGGGAGTCAAAAGGGCTAAAATTATCTCTTTGATCTCTTCATCTCTTGAAATGGCTGGATCGGTGATGTAATTTTTGGAAGTCAATTCTTCTCCATGAGACTCTAATAAGCTGAACTTTTTTTCTTCTAAAATGAAAGTTTCTTCCATGTCATCATCCTTCTTTTATTTAGTATATCAAATTATAAAGAATTTAAAAAGACATATCAAATTTAACATGTCAAATGTGTCTTTCGTTTTCTAAACCTTTAATTTTTCCTCTTATTTTAACAGCATATTCTCCATTAGGAGCACTTATGAAAGAATATTCGGTTATATCAAAATTTACTGTTTCTAAGTGTGTTCTCAATATTTTTTCAAATAAATCTCTTGGAACCGGTTTTTCCCATGTTTCTCCCTCTGAGATAGTTCTAAATTGGACGTCTATAGTCTCATCGTCTAGATGGGTTACTTCTTTCTTTACGATAACTCGCTCTTTTTTACTTGAAAAATATTTTTTTATTATGACTGTGATAGATCTAGAATCTAGTGTTATTTCTTCCATATTTTTTCCTCATTTCTTTTATGATCTTAGCATATTACCTATAGTATCGACAATTTTTTTCGCTAATTCGTAGTTTTCTATATAGGTAGTATCTTCTCTTTTATACGACGTGTTCAACGCGCTTTGAGCCAATATATCTATAACATATTCACTCATATTAAAGTTAAATTTGACGGATATTTTCCTGGCTTCCTGGGGGCTACTCATGAAATTTTGAGATTCATTTCTACTTTTCATATAGCAGTTTGCATCGTTAACTAATATTTGGACTGAGAAAATGTCCTCTAATTTCATGATTTTATTTTCAATGGCATTGTGAATTACGATTACGTTATCTTCAGATATAGAAATTCCCTTCATGTTCATATTTAAATATTGAACCTTTGGTACTATTCCGCAGAGATATGCTGTACTTCTCGTTATGGCAGCATTTCTTTCGTCTCTATCCATTACTAAACGGATAAATGCTTTTACATCGTTTTCGCTTCCGTCTATGGTAAACGCTTTATCGTCAAATTTTGTGCCCTGAGTCATCAGGCCCTTGTTTATTATTTCGAAGTTAGGAATCTTATCGAGATCATACGTCGTATACTCTTTTTCATTTAAAATCCAAAGTCTTTTATCTGTCAAAGCAAAGACGTAGTCTATCTGAGTTTTGGCTTCTGTAGAGGTTCTAACCATCAATACAGTTTCATCTATAGGAATCAGTCTGTTCGTCAGCTTAGATTTTTCTACGCTTATAGTTAGGCACGATTTTAAAATTACCTGTTCTTTGCCGATCTGAGGCGCTTTATTATTGTCTATAAAATCGCTCATAGGTCCTATGTGGTTACTTCTCGTTTTGAGCAAATCGAATTCTTCCATCGCCCTCTTTTTATCGATTGCAGCTTCCTTTGCAGCAGAGGCGCCAGTACTTATCAAGTTTATGCCCTTATTAAAAACGTCTTTTAATCCCATAATATGCCTTCCTTCTTTTTTAGTATAGCAAAAAAAATGATAATGGCATACGATTTTTTGTGATTGTAGACATTTTTTATGTTAAAATAAGGGCGAATTAGGAATAGGAGATAAAATATGGTTTTTTTAAAGAATTTTAAATTGCTAAATGAAAGCCAAGAATATTATTTATATGACCCTAGAACTATCTTTAATAGCGTCTATCCCTTGCAAATATTTCCAAAAAAAGAATTAGAAAATATTTATTTTTCTGACATAACGATATTTTACGGGGGAAACGGCTCCGGTAAATCTACCCTTTTAAATATAATCGGTGAGAAATTATCAGCAGAGAGAAAGTCCTCATTTAATAAAGGCGAATATTTTAGCCGTTATGTCGAGAGATGTGATTACGAAGTCGGAAGGCAAAATCCAATCGAAATTAAGATAATTACGAGCGACGATATCTTCGATACTCTATTAGATATTAGAGCTATTAACTCAGGAGTTAACAGGAAAAAAAGCGAGCTGTGTAAAGAATTTCTAGAGAATAAATATAGTGATTATGATCTTGGAATATACGAATATGACGCATTAAAAAAACAAACAGATGCCAAAAGGAAATCTATGTCTAAATTTATACGTGGCAGATTAGTCAATAACAATATAATAGAACAATCCAATGGCGAGTCTGCTTTATTGTATTGGGAAAGAGAGATAAAAGAAAATGGCATTTATATATTAGATGAACCAGAAAATAGTCTGTCAGCAGAGAATCAAGTAAAATTGAAAAAATTTATCGAAGAATCGACTAGATTTTATAATTGTCAATTTATAATATCTACCCACTCACCATTTTTATTGTCTCTTGAAAATGCTTCAATTTATAATCTCGATGTAGTACCTGCTGTCACAACGAAGTGGACTGACTTAGCAAATGTCAGAATATATCACGATTTTTTTGAGGAGCATAGGGATAAATTTTAGTATGTTGTAAAAAAATTAGTGATGATATGTAATACACCGAGAAAGAAGGATTTTTATGTTAACTTTAGAAGATATAGATTTAATACATTATAAAACTTCTACTCCATTTAGAAAAGAACATCTCGATGAAAGATTTATTCTTTCTTACTATGGAATAGATAATTGTCAACAGTTATTAGAGTACATAGCTAGTGGAAATGCGATTTTTCAGAAGAGAGTGTTCCAAGGAATAGTAAATGATGCTGAGAGATTAGTTGAGAAGCTTAATAAGCAAGGTGTTGAACCCATTTATTACAAAGAAGACCTTGGAGATTATAAAGATTTTAAACCTTTGTTCGATAAAACAGATAGACAATTAGATTGTAATGTTTTACCTTTTTATGGTCCTTCTGTAGTGAGAGATTGTTATTTTCGTCTTAGTCCTTATAATATAAAATTAGCGAAAAGCTTATTGAGCAAAGTTGGATTATCTGGTCAAAATGCTTTCTGCGAGGCAGTAGACAATTTTGGACCAAACAAAGCTCAAAGATTAGGAAATTTAATGAGCTTTTATGATGAGCAACTGATGAGAATTGCGATAAGTCTAGATGCTCCAGAAGATTTTTATGAGAATTTGTTTTATAAAGATAGCGATAGTAAACGACAAATAGTTTCTTCAATCTATCAGGACATAATATTATATCTTTTAGAGCAAGGATCTTTTATCTCTAAAATAAATCCGAATGTCTTGTTTAGATCATTAAACCCTACTTGTGAAAAAGATTTAATCGTTAGAAACAGAATTATAAGGATAATAAGTAATTATTGTACTTTAGAAGAATTAGAAAATCCTAACATCATAAAAGATGGAACTTTAAATAGGTTTGTAAATGAACCAAAAAAAGAGATGTTTACTTTAAAAGTACATCTTTTTTTAATTATGATTTTTCTCGAAGTAGCCTAATCGACTCAGATAACTTTATTCTTGTAAAAAGACTAACTATGATATATAATACGCGCAGAAAGAGGTGCTTTTTATGTTAACACTAGAAGATATCGATTTGAGATTGTATAGATATAGAAATTCACTTTGCCATAATACGAGTCCAGAAATTTTTGCCTTGTTGCATTATGGAGTAGTAAATTGTCAGCAATTATCAGAATATATTGAAAGTGGCAATTCGTCCTTTCAAAAGAAAAAATTGTACCATATACTAAAAAATGCAGAAAGGACTGTCGAGAGACTCAATACACAAGGAATTACTCCTATCTATTATAAAGAAGATTACGGGGATTTTAGTCAATTTAAACCTTTATTTGACCGTACTGATAGAGGAATAAATTGTAGTGCTTTGCCTTTCTATGCTCCAGCTTCATCACATGAATATGCTTTTCGCTTAAGAAATTTTAATATTGAAGCAGCTAAATTACTTTTAAGTAAAGTCGGATTAACTGGACAAAATGCCTTCTGCGAGGTAGCCAACAGTTTTGGACCAAGTAAAGCTCAAAGATTAGGATGGTTAATGAGTTTTTACGATGAGCAATTAATTAGAGTTGCAAAGAGTTTAGATGATCCAGAAACCTTTAAGGAAAATCTTTTTAGTAAAAATAGAGAGAAGAAACAAGAGTTAGTTTCTTCGATGTATGAAGATATAGTATTATATCTTTTAGAACAAGGATCTTTTATCTCTAAAGTAACCCCAAGCGCTTTATCGAGATCTTTACAACCTGTAAACGAAAATGATCGATATGTTAGACATAGAGTAATAGAAATAATAAGCGATTATTGTACTTTAGAGGAGTTAGAAAATCTTGGTAGCGTCAAAGACGAAACTTTAAAAAGATTTGTAATGGAACCTAAAAAAGAGACTAGACGATGATAACTTTAAATGATGTTTGTATTCATCCGTATTATTTAAGTAGTGGGAAAATGTCCTCAAAAGAAGATAGAATACTTGAAAGATATAAGATTCGAACTAGCCAAGAATTGTTTTATCAAATGGCGAGTGGAAATCCAGAGTTTAATAGCAGCGTTTTTAACCATCTTTTAGAAATTTCTATGGAAATCGTACAAAAGGTTAATGCAGCTTCAAATCAGCCTATTTTATATACATTTTCACTGCCTCTAGAGTATAAGCAATATGAGAAGAAAGTTGAAGAAATCGATTCACATATACCTTGTTCTACTCTTCCAGTTAATTCTCCAACTTCTCCTTATTATACATATAGATTAAACGATTATCCTATATCTGTGGCAAAAGATCTATTAGGAAAAGTTAATTTTGAAGGCAATAATGCCTTTTGTGTAGATCGCTTCAATCGAAAATTTCTTGAAAAATATGTTCGTCTAATAGAATTCCATGATACATACATATGTTCATTATTAGAGAGAAGTGAAGATCCCGACAGAGAAGATGAAAGTATATTTTATAAAGACTCAGCCGAAAAACTTAGACGTATCGAAAGTATATATGAGGATATCATACTCTACTTAGCAGACCACGATGAGTTCCAATGGGGAGGCATAAATAGAAATGCTCTTCTTGGAACTATTAACTCAAAAAAAACAAGCTTAGCAAAACAAACTCTCATAAACTATATAGCGAATTATTGTTCATTAGAGGAACTGATGGGAAATGTAAGAGAGAATGGTGCTTTAAAAAAATTTGTCATGACAACAAAAAAATAGGTGGAAATTTTTCCATCTATTTTTTTGTTATGGAGTTAATCTGTTTGGCCCTCTGAATAAGAATTCTGTTTCTTTTAAACTAGAAAGATTCAAAAGTAACATCGTAAGTCTATCTACTCCTAATCCAAAGCCACCATGGGGAGGACATCCATATTTAAAGAATTCCAAGTAGAATTCGACATCTTTTTCCAATCCTTTTTCTTTCGCTTGCTTTTTTAGAATATCATATCTGTGTTCTCTTTGAGCACCAGTTGTAATCTCTACGCCTCTCCATAATAGATCGTATCCTTGTGGTATTCCTTCTTCATCTCTCATGTGGTAGAATGCTCTTTTATCTGGTTTAAAATCGGTTACAAAGAGAAATTCAGAACCGAATTCTTCCATAGCATATCTGCAGCCTAATTTCTCCGCTTCGCTAGTCAAGTCAGTTTTTTCATCATCTTCTACAGTATAACCATATCTTTTTTCTATCTCATCATATAATTCGGCAAGTTTGATTCTTGGAAAAGAGTCTTTAGGAACTATCACTTTCATTCCGAAAGTTTCTTCTATTTCTTTTCCATACTTTTCTTCAACTGCTTTTAATGCGTATGTTAGGAGTCTTTCTTGCATGTCCATGACGTCTCTATAAGAATCGATATAACTAAACTCTATATCGAATCCAGTGAACTCTGTACTATGTCTATTAGTAAACGATTTCTCAGCGCGGAACACTGGTCCTACTTCGAATATACGTTCTAGGCCTGCTGCCATCGCCATTTGTTTATAGAATTGTGGCGATTGGGCTAAGTATGCGTTTCGATCGAAATATTTTACTTCAAATACTTCTGATCCGCTTTCACTTGCGGTTGCAATCATCTTTGGGGTATGTATTTCGATAAAGTTCTCTTGGTACATGAATTCTCGCATAGCTCGTATGAGCGTACTTTGAATTTTGTATATCAAAGTGTTCTTAGTAGTTCTTAAGTCAACCCATCTATAGTCTAATCTCGAATCTATTTCAGCAGACTCCTCTATTGGGGAAGGTGCAGAAATTGACTCTATTACGATTTCTTTAGGTATAAACTCTCTGCCTCCATTTTTGACGTATTCACTTAAGACCATCTCTCCTTTTAATCTGATTACTGATCCAGTAGTGCATTCCAAAGCTTTTTCGATTAATTCAGGTTTTTCTTCTTTAGATATCGATACTTGAATTTCTCCTGTGATATCTTTTAACATTATGAATACCATGTATTTAGTATCTCTAATTTTTGTAATAAATCCTGCAATCTCTGTGTATTTTTTTTCTTCTAATTCTTTTATATATGTTCGCATATTTTTCTCCTTCTTTCTCTTCAAATGAATGATATTTCTTCTATCAGGTTATTTATGGCAACTTCTTTTTCTTCTTTTGTCTTTAAATCTATAAGTTTTACTCTAAATTTTTGAATATCTTTTTCATCAAAAGTTATCAAAAATTGAGCATCGATTTGTTTATCGTTTTTTAAAGAATAATCTACTTCGACTTTAAAACCACTGTCCCTTAGATCTGTCGCTATAAGTAGTGCTTCACTATAGACTTGCTCGCTTTTTGGAAGGACATAGGCATCCGTTATATATGTTGTGAGTTTAGGTTCGACAAGATCTTCTATATCATCGTATTCTATTTCGGCATAGATCGTTTCATTTTCGAGAGATAGACCGCCTTTTATAACAGGCGAACCTTCTACAGTGATACTAAACGATAGATCAAAATATTCATCACTTTCTATTTCGACATCTTTTTCAAACGGTAATTCTAAATTTTCTAGATTATCGACAACTTCTTCAGTAGATATTTTGCTAGCAGCATTTTTGCCAAGCGTTATTTTAGAACCTTCAATACCTAGATTGTATAAAAATTTCATAGCCAAGTTTATACACTCTACAAATAAATATGGATTATATTTCTCCTTCAAGAATATTCCAAAACCGAACTTTTCTTCATCATCGAAATAAGGACCAGTAAAGTAATATTTCCCCTTGTCAGTTAGTTCTTTTTTTACCACTTTATATAGACTATCTCTAATATTAGTTCCATCCATAATACTTAGATAATAGTTTTCGTAATTATTTAGTTCACATGTACCTTTAAATATATCTATTATATATTCTAATTTTTTACTATCGATTGGCATTTTCATTTATCCTTTCTTTTTTTAAAACAAAAAAACTATCGAACTATAGGGGCGAACTATGATAGCCGCGGTGCCACCCTACTTACAATAGTCATTGTATCTCTTTAAATCTTAACGCGATTTTAAACGTGTGATATATAAAGAAGTGTCTTCCTACTTTTCAAATATGACTTTTCACCAACTGTCACTCTCTTTGATTTGCAAAAAAGTAGTACTCCTCTTCTTCTATCAAAATATAGTTTTAGTTTATTCTTTTTTTTTCCATCTGTCAACTATTATTTAAAAATTTTTTTATTGATGTTTACTGACGCTTAAAATTATTCCGATGCTAGCCATAGATACTAATAGACTCGAGCCACCATAAGAGAGGAATGGGAGGGTCACTCCAGTGACTGGCACTAGCCCTACAACCACCGCTAGATTTAGTATAGCTTGTAAAATTATTCCGAAAGATAATCCAAAAACTAAATATTTGCCGAAGAGATCTTTAGTTTTAAAAAATATTTTGAGTGATGTATAAAATATAGAGAAAAAAGATATCGATACCAATAGAACTCCTAAAAAGCCAAATTCTTCGCTTATTATAGAAAATATGAAATCGGTTTGGGGTTCAGGTAGATAAAAGTATTTTTGTCTAGATTTCATAAATCCCATTCCTAATAGGCCGCCTGGCCCTATAGCATAGAGACTTTGAATGATTTGGAATCCACTGCCTAAAGGATCTACCCAAGGATTTATGAAAGAGATTATTCGAGCCATACGATAAGGCGCTACTATTATGAGGGCAACGATTCCTAAAAGTCCTACGATACCACAACCTATGAAAAAGGAAATTTTGGATTCACTAATAAAAATCATTACTACTAATGTCAAAGTTATAACCATACCTGTACCAAAATCAGGTTCTAGCATTATGAGACCGAAAAAGAGTATGATTATTCCCATGATGGGCAATATACCTAGTTTTATAGATCTCATATCTTTTTCGTTTTTAGATAAATACTTTGCTGTAAATATGATAAGACCTATCTTGGAAAGCTCACTCGGTTGAATTCCCAAGCCGCCTATGCCAAACCAACTTCGACTTCCGTTTCTAACCGTTCCTATTCCTGGAATTAAAACTAATATTAAAAGTGTCAAACATATTAAAAGTATTTTGTTAGCATGTTTACTGTATATTCTGTAGTCAATTTTAGAAAGTATCGTCATTATGGCTATACCAACTGCTAAAAATATTACTTGTGAAAAGAAAAATTTGTACTCGTTCCCAAATTTGTATTCAGCCCAGATGCTACTAGCAGAATAGATCATTATCGTTCCAAAAGATGCAAGAATGATTACGATAGTTTTTAATATTTTATCTAAAGGTATTTTCAAATGAACCACCTATATAAAATATATTTTTTTTGTTAATAAAAAGAACCTCAAGGGGTTCCTTATAGCCAAACACCGTATATAATTCCTAACATCGATAAGATAAATCCAGCTGACCAAAATAGTTTTACGATATCGGTTTCTTTCCATCCCAATTCTTCAAAATGGTGGTGTAACGGCGCTTTTAAAAATACTTTTTTATGGAATTTTCTAATAGCTATTATCTGGATAAGACTACTTAGCGTTTCTACTACGAAAACTCCACCTACCAGTATCAAAGAGAATTCGTGTCTCGTAAGTATGGCGATAGTTGCAAGGGCTCCACCTAGTGCTAGAGAACCAGCATCACCCATAAATACTCTTGCAGGATGAGAGTTGAATTGAAGAAATCCTGCGAGCGACCCTATCAACAGAAAGCAGAAAATAGCTAACTCTTGATAACCATCTAACCACGTAGTATTCCAAGCAACTAACCCGAAGGAAGCAAAAGCAAATATACTCAATCCTCCAGCTAATCCGTCGAGTCCATCGCTTATGTTAACTGCATTTGTAGTGGCAACTAATACTAATAAAATAAATAATCCATAAGTCCATCCCATAGGAAAGTTCCATCCGAAGAAACTGAATGTAAGATCACCAGTTCCTCCATAACTTCTATATATGAAGAAAAATATTACAGCAATTATGATTTGCATTAAAAATTTTTGCCACGATTTGAGTCCTTCACTACCACTCAACGAGTCTTTTCTTTTAAGTTTAAGATAATCGTCTAAAAATCCTAACGCTCCATAACTTAAAAATACGAATACGACTATTACTAAGTTATGTGTTATAGAAATACTATCTCTAATGTACAAAAGTATGAGTGCTATTATAGTAGGAATTATGAAAATGACTCCTCCTAGGGTAGGAGTTCCTTGCTTTTCCATGTGCCTTTTATTTAAATATGAATTTATTTTTTGTTTAAAATTAATTTTCTTTAATATAGGTATCGCTATAAAACCGGTTATCACAGAAATGACAAATCCTAACATAATAGCGAGTGTAGTTTTAGCTAAAATTAACATTGCTTACACCTCATCCGTTCATGTTTATATTATATATTAAATAATATGTAATTGAAACTTTTTTTATATAAGTTTACAATTTTAAAGTTTTAATTTTTAATCTTTGAGCATCAGCTTTACAGTACCGCCTTTTTTGACGTAATATCCCGGTTCTGGACTCATAAAAAGAACGACTTCACCAGATCCAGAGTATTCGACTTTGAAATCTTTTAGCAGTTTTATTGCATCTTTTTTCTCCATACCAGTCACATCTGGTAATTTAACATAAGAGTCTTCATACCATCTATATTCTTTTTCCATTCCTTCTAAGTCTGGCTCTATATCTAAGATCTCTATTGCCGCTGTTAGAACATTTTTTGCTATTGGTGCCGATACAGTTCCACCATATTGAGTTATACCTTTAGGGTTGTTTATCGCTACATATACGACTATTTCTGGATCATCTGCTGGCATAAAGCCAATAAATGATACTATGTAATTTCCTTGGAGATAAACGCCATTTTCTACTTTTTGAGCAGTTCCTGTCTTACCACCTACTCTATAGTTTTCTATGTAAGCATTTCTTCCACTACCATTAGCAACGACACTTTCTAATGCATATCGTACCATACTACTAGTTTGTTCGCTGATCACATTTGATATAACAGTTTTTGTGTTTTCTGTAATTGTAGCATTTGTCTCTGGTTCACTTACAGTCTTTACTATATATGGTTTTAGTAATTCTCCCCCATTTACAGCTGCACTTACCGCCCTGACTTGTTGAATAGGGGTAACACTTATTCCCTGTCCAAATGCAGTTGTGGCTGTTTCTACTGGCCCCATTCTATCTAGCGTAAAGAGTATACCAGATCCTTCTCCATTCAAGTCAATTCCTGTCTTGGTACCGAATCCGAACTTATTTACGTAATTGAACAATCTTTCGGTTCCGAGCTTCTGTCCTAGGATAACGAAACCAGGGTTGCATGAATTTTCCACTACATTTAGAAACGTCTGAGCCCCGTGACCTCCCTTTTTCCAACACTTTATTCTCGCGTTTTCAACTTGTATAGATCCAGAATCATAATAGTTATCTTCGAATAAGTTTACTTCATTTTCTTCAAGTGATG
The DNA here is from genome assembly GCA_910587535.1 of uncultured Bacilli bacterium. Taxonomy (GTDB): domain Bacteria; phylum Bacillota_I; class Bacilli_A; order RF39; family UBA660; genus RUG11867. The sequence goes on along the minus strand of CAJUKM010000022.1, from coordinate 1,158 downwards.
CAGCAACAGTAACAATTTTAAACGTACTTCCCGGTTCATACGTTTTCCATATGGCCAAGTTCCTATTTATCGTTTCGATAGAGTAATCTTGATAGTGATTCGGATCAAAATCAGGTCTATTAGCCATAGCAAGGACTTCGCCAGTTTTAGGATCCATTGCTAGAATGAGGGCGTCTTCTGGATCGTACATGTCTATGACATTATCGAGTTCTTTTTCGACAGCTAGCTGAAGATCTAAGTCTATAGTTAGCGTTAAATTCATTCCACTTTGTGGAGCCATATATACTTCCTCTAGATTCAATCTATGTCCTTTACCGTCTGAAAAATATTTTATCGCCCCATCTACACCTGTTAAATATTTGTCGTAGTTTAATTCAAGACCACTGAGTCCTTGATTATCGATGCCTACATAACCCAAAGTGTGGGAAAGCACATTTCCATATGGATAGTGTCTTTTTGATTCTTTGACAAGATATACTCCATCGTAATTCAACGAGTTTATCTTTTCAGCTATTTCATAAGAAAGTTGTCTACCTTCTGGATGTACCCTTTCGATCGACGTTTTTTTTGAAGCATGTGCTAAAATATCTTCGTAATCTACATCTAGTATTTTGCTTATGTCACGCGCAACAGCTTCTTTATCAGTTATTTGATTAGGTATAAATACCAGACTCGTCGTCGTTATATTAGTTGCGATTATCTTCCCATTTCGATCATATATGTTTCCTCTGTCAGCTGTAATCGGTAAATTCCTACTCCAAAGACTGCTGGCTAACTTAGAAAGCTTATCATATTGGATAACTTCTATATAAAATACTTTAAATATTACTAATAAAAATATGAGTGATACAATCAAAAATACGAATCTTACACGAGTGTTTATTTTATTTTTAAACATAATTTCACCAGTTAATTATATTATAAGTATTGTTATAATATTAAAAAAAGACAATATCATTTGTCTCTCATACATTTATTTCATTTGCTCTTTTATAAACAAAATTACCAACTTTAAATTTTAGAGTATCCGTATCTTTTGGTAGAGATACCACTATTAAAGTCCACTCTCTAATTGTCACTAGAACTTTTTTATCTTTTGAAATAACTAAGTATGACGGAGAAAAATGGTTCATATCTTTTAATACAGCTTCTTTTGTA
>CAJUKM010000021.1:580-24128 GCA_910587535.1 uncultured Bacilli bacterium | reverse complement strand
TAGTCGTTTTTCTACTTTTTTTCACAAATTTCCGGTTTCTACTTGTAATTTAGCATTTTTATAATTTCTTATATTTTTGTTCTCAAAAGTAGTAAATTGGTAGTAAAATATTCTAAAAATATTGCATATATAACTTAAAATAAAGACTTATAATCAAATATTTCAACTTTTATTTAAAAACTCATTTCGATTTGGTATAATTTTAGTAAGTGATAGTGGAGGCAATATGAAATATTTAGACAGTTTAAACGACATGCAACTAAAAGCCGTTAAACACTTCGAAGGTCCGTGTTTAGTCATGGCCGGTGCAGGATCTGGTAAGACAAAGGTTTTGACTAGCAGAATAGCTAACCTTTTAGAGAATGGGGTAAGAGATTACAACATTCTTGCAATTACTTTTACCAATAAGGCTGGTTTCGAGATGCGAGAAAGAGTAAAAAGCATGGTGGGTGAGACGAGAACTTTTATTGGAACATTTCACTCTTTTGGACTCAAAATTATAAGAGAAAATGCTTATGAGGTAGGGCTTTCTAAAAACTTTACTATTATCGATTCTGACGATCAGGTAAGTATTATAAAGAAAATATTGAAACAGAGGAATTTGGATTCGAAGAAGTTTAGTCCGAATTATATTAAAAATAAGATAAGTTTCTTGAAAAATGAGATGGTGAGTTTTGAAGAGATTAAAAAAACTATGAGGACTCCTATCGATAAAATCGTAATAGAGGTCTATAAAGAATATGAAGCCACATTAAAAAGAAGCAATGCCCTTGATTTTGACGATCTTCTTTTAAAACCAGTGAGATTGTTTATCGAAAAACCGGAGATTTTAGAAAATTATCAAGATCATTATCCGTATATATTAGTAGATGAATATCAAGATACCAATCCTGTCCAATATAAACTAACTAAGTTGCTCTCCTTAAAATATCAGAATATCTTCGTCGTAGGTGATATGAATCAATCGATATATAGTTTTAGACAAGCGGATTATCGAAACATTTTGAATTTTGAAAACGATTTTAGGGATGCTACAATAATAAAACTCGAGCAAAATTATAGAAGTACACAGATAATATTAGATGCTGCAAACAGTGTAATAAAAAATAACAAGGAGAAGAAAGATTTGAGTCTTTGGAGTGAACGCAAAGATGGCGAAGCAGTCAACTATTTAAGAGCTTATGACGGTTCACATGAGATAAAATTAGTGATAGATGAGATAGGTAAACTTCTTTCTACTTATAATTCTTATAACAGTTTTGCAATACTATATAGGACGAATGCTCAATCACGTATAATAGAAGAAAACCTTTTAAGTGCAAACGTTCCATATAGAATTTTTGGTGGTTTTAGTTACTTAAATCGTAAAGAGATAAAAGATCTCGTTGCGTATTTGAAACTCATAAACAATACAGATGATCTAGTCAGTTTTAGAAGATGTATCAATACTCCTAAAAGAGGAATAGGAGAAACAGCTGTTAACAAAATAGAAATTGAAAGTCTCTCTAGTGGTAAGCCAATTTTTGAGTGCTTAAATTCGAAAAAAGAATACGAATTTAAGATCTTAATAGAAGAGATGAAGACTTATTTAAGTGAGCATACTCTTACAGACCTGATCGACTTTGTTGTAGAAAAGTCCGGAATGAAGATGTTTTATGAAAACGATAAAACACTTGAAAGCGACATCAGATTAGATAACTTAATGGAATTTAAGAGTTTGACTCGAGCTTTTGAAGATCGCACTGGGACGACAGATTTAAACGACTTTTTAGGAGAAATAGGTCTCATGAGCGATGCTGATAAAACGACTAAGGTCGACGATGCCGTCACACTCATGACTCTTCACAGCGCTAAGGGTCTCGAATTCGACGTAGTATTTTTAGTCGGGATGGAAGAAGGGCTTTTCCCTCATACTAATTCTATGTTAGAAGATGGTGGTCTAGATGAGGAGCGTCGTCTTTGCTATGTCGGAATAACTAGAGCAAGAGATATATTATATATTACGAATGCCAAAAGAAGACTCTTGTATGGTAAAGAAACTGCTAACATACCTAGCAGATTTATAGATGAAATAGATGAATCTTTGATAAAGAAAAATGCTCTTTCTGAAAAAGTACTAATGGGAGGCAGTAGCAAAGAATACTACAGTGAAGAAGAAAACGATTTAAAAAGTGGCGACTTAATAGATCACGAAACATTTGGTCATGGTGTCATCATAAATGTGAATGGAGATATCATAGATGTCGCATTCAAATCGGGACTAAAAAAAATCAAAAAAAATCATAAAAGTATAGTTAAACTATAAGGAGGATAAAACATGTTAGAGCGTTACAATCAGTTAGTAGAATTACTTAAAAAAGCAGGATACGAATATTATACTCTCGATAATCCTACAATGACAGATAGGGAATACGATGGGTATATGGATGAACTCTTGAAAATAGAAAGTTTACATCCAGAGTGGCTAAGAGAAGATTCGCCTAGTCAACATATCGGCGGAGAAGTAATATCTAAGTTCGAAAAGGTTAGACATAAAGTTCCACTTATGAGTATAGCAGATGTCTTCAATATAGAAGAGCTATTAGATTGGGATAAAAAAATTAAAAAAGCTGTCGGAGAGGTCGAATATGTATGTGAATTAAAAATTGACGGTTTAGGAATAAATTTGACTTATGAAGATGGAAAACTTGTCATGGCTGCGACGAGAGGCGACGGTTCAGTAGGGGAAAATGTCTCACACAACGTCAAAACTATAAAATCTATTCCTTTAAAGATTAATCATACTGGGTCACTTGAAATCCGGGGTGAGATATACATGCCGTTAGCTTCTTTCGAGAAATTAAACGAAGAAAGAGAAGCTAAAGGAGAGTCACTTTTTCAAAACCCTAGAAATGCCGCTGCCGGAAGTCTACGTCAATTAGATAGCAAAATAGCTGCCGAAAGAGGATTAGATGCTTTTTTTTATCATGTTCCATCACTTGAAAAGAGCACTCACTTTGAAGCTTTAGAATTTTTGAAGGAAAAAGGGTTTACTGTTAATCCTAACGTTGCTAGAGTTAATAATATCGAAGAAGTATTGGAATATATCGAAAAATGGACTGAACTTCGAGCTTCGCTTCCGTACGATATCGATGGTATCGTAATAAAAGTTAACGATATGGCTAAGCAAAGAGAGCTCGGAGTAACTACTAAATATCCGAAATGGGTAATAGCCTATAAGTTTCCTGCTTTAGAAGTTACAACTAAGTTGACCGATGTCATCTTCACAGTCGGCAGAACAGGGCAGATAACTCCAAATGCTGTTTTGGATCCGATTAGAATAATGGGAAGCACTGTTAAAAGAGCCACTTTGCACAATATGGATTTTATAAGAGAGAGAAATCTCGAAATAGGAGATATAGTGGTTGTAAGAAAAGCTGGAGATGTCATACCCGAAGTCGTAAGAAACATCATTGAAAGACGTGAAGAAACTCGAAAAATAGAGAAGATTACTAATTGCCCGATATGTGATACAAAGTTAATCACCTCGGCAAGTGAAATCGATCTCATATGCCCTAACGAACTTTGTCCTGCCAGAAATATCGAAGCACTCATCCACTTTGTAGAAAGAGATGCGATGAACATTTTAGGTCTCGGAGAGAGAATCATCGAAGACTTTTATAATATGGGAATCTTATCGGATTTTGCAAGTATCTACCATTTAGATGAGCGAAGAGATGAGTTGACCGAATTAGAAGGATTCGGATCGAAGAGTATAGATAATCTTTTAAAAAGTATAGAGGAGTCTAAGACGAGCAGCTTAGAGAGACTTATTTATGCTCTCGGAATAAAGGGAATCGGAAAAAGAAATGCTAAAATTTTAGCAAAGCGATATGGCGAAATAGATGGTCTAATTTCATCTAGTGAAGAAGAATTAAAGTCTATAAACGATATAGGACCAATTTTAGCATGTAATATTGTAAACTACTTTGATAACCGAGAAAATATAGAACTCATCGAGCATCTAAAAGAATTGGGAATAAATATGAAGTACTTAGGAGAAGTGGAGAAGGTAGATCAAAGATTTACGAATAAAAAATTCGTCATTACTGGTGCGATCGAAAAGTATACGCGAGACGAATTAAAAGAAATTATCGAATCTTTTGGTGGAAAAGCACAAGATAGTGTATCTTCTAAAACAGATTTAGTCATAGTCGGTGAAAGTCCAGGTAGTAAATATGATAAAGCCCTTTCTTTAGGTATTAAAATATGGAAAGAAGAAGATTTGAAAGAAAACAGCGACGTATTCGAAAGATATCAATAAAATACTTTAATTTAACGATAAAACAGGTCGTTTAAGGTGAAATAATTGCGAAATCTTGCAAAAAAAATTGATTTATTGTTGGAAAATATGTAAAATTAAGTTAGGAGGGAGATATGGTTATGAAAAAGAATATAGTACCTGGAATAGTTGTCGGTCTAGTCGTGCTCATCATGGCACTTCCTATACTTATAAATATATTAGGAAATTCTATGTTAAAAGAAATAAAATACGAGGAATTAGAGGACACTATGAAGGAAACTGGTAACTACGGTTTTAAATTAATTTATGTAGCACCATCCAGTGATGACAATCTAAAAAGTGACCAAAAAGACGTATTAGAAACTGTCAGAGGTTTCAACAGTCCTACTTCTGGAGAGCCTTTAACAGCGATCTATATGGATTATGATTCACTTTCAGATAGTGAAAAAAATGCCGTCTTTGGAGAGACTGATAAAAAAGTTGCTTACATGTTCATAAATAATAATGAACTGCTTAAAACAGTAATCGGAAGTATCACTAGAGGAGATCTATCAAATTATGTTTCTGCCTATAGTGGAAATGGTATCGCTCAGAGTATGAAAAATTACAAGATTGCTGAAGATGCTGAAGAATATAGTAAATTAGTTAAACAGAAGAAAAAAGTAACTATGGCTGTATTTGGAAGAGATACATGTTTCTATTGTAATCAATTCAAAGTCGTCTACAACAGAGTTGCAGAGGAATATAATCTCGATAACATCTATTATTTTGACTCTTCTACCTACGACAGTGTAGAATATAATAAAATAATGGATCTTGGACTTAAAATTCCTGCATCTTGTAACGATGGTAAAGAAATAGAATTACAGCCTGGATTTGGTACGCCTCTAACTCTTTTCACTAAGAATGGAAAAGTTATAGATTGTATCGACGGATATGTAAATAGACAAAATTTAATAACTAAGTTACAAACTGTTGGAATGATCGAAGCTGAAAAGGAGTAAGAAAAATGGAATCAGTTTATAGTCAAGTGATGACTTTTAAAAAGAAGTATCCTCTTACGATAACTCACCATCGATTGAAGAAACACTCCGAAATAATCGAAAAACACTTGAATCCAGGTGAAGTCGTACATTATGCTTTTGCGGCTCAGAAGAACGTGAAGGCTATGGATTTTTTCGAAACATGTGTAGTCGCAATAACTAATGAACGTATGTTAATCGGACAAAAAAGAGTTGTGTTTGGCTATTTTCTAAGTTCTATTACTCCAGATCTATATAACGATATGCAAGTTGTTTCTAGTTTAATTTGGGGAAGAATAACGATAGACACGGTCAAAGAGTTAATCGAATTATCAAACATAGATAAAAAAGCTCTTCCCGAAATCGAGACTAAAGTTTCGTCGTTTATGATGGAAGCCAAGAAAAAATATGGTAAGAGCGATTCTATTCGATAGAATCGTTTTTTAGTTTTTATGAGGTGAAGTATGAAAAAAAAGATAATTATATCCATTCCTGTTTCGTTAATTTTAATATTATTATTTGTTTTATTTTTGCGAAGGACAGTTAGTTATGAGATATCCTATGATTTAGAAGGTTTTGATATAAAAGAATCTTATGATAAAAAAAGTCGTATTTACAGTTTTTCTATGATGTACGAAGATAAAGTATACGAATTTTTCATAAAAAACGATTTTTTGCATCAAAAAGAGTTGATAGATGGTTTTGATATCTTAGAAGAAGATAACGAGAAATGTCTAATCTTGAGGAGTGGAAAACTCGATACTTATCCACAATGCTATAAAGAAGATAATCTCATCGACTACGATTTGCTCGAACATAAAAATGACGAATTTTACAAAAGAGATCATGAAGTCGGTGAGACGTCTAAGTATAAAAATATCGAAATATATGGATTAAACGATTTTAGTTTGGCAATTTGGAATAGCAAGGGCTATTACTATTTAACAGAAAAAAAAGAAGAGAGCATTTCATTTTTGAGTGAGGAGAGTTACTATAACAATCTTGCGACAACTGTGGATAATTTTATTTTAACTCCAAATTATGATGAAGATTATAACTTTAAAACTGTCCATGTATTAGATTTAAAAACAGGAAAATCTACAAAGTGGGAGTTAGGCTTTGAGATAAGTCTCAATTTCTATTATATGGGAAATATAGATGGCAAAGTATATTTATTAGATAGAAAGAATAGAGCAGAGTATTCGTTAGATCCTAAAAAGAAAAGAATCGTCTTGGTAAGTGAAAACGACGAAGGAGTAGTTTGGAATAATGAATGGGAAAAACTAAGTATGACAAAGTTAATAGGCGAAGAGTATAAGTTTGCCAAAAAGGATTTTTTTAATTATCACTTGTGCGAGGATAAACTATGCTTATCAATAGGTGAAAGTAAAAAAGTTATGAAAGTAATTGACCAAAAGATTTCTAAAATTATAAGTATAAAGGACGATGTTGTCTTCTATTTAGTAGATGATAAACTATATAGTTATTCTCTTTTAGAAGGTGAGAGGCTTCTTGCAAAGTATTCTGAATGGAAGTTTAACAATTTAAATTCTCTTTTTATATATTAACGTTTGGGCAAACATGTGCATACTCTATAAATGGGAGTGGTTATAATGTATAACGTTTATAGAGTTCTCGGTGGAGATACCTTGGATGACATCGCTAAAAGATTTGGCACTTCAGTAATCGACCTTCAAAGTATAAATAATTTGACCGATGATGTATTGAGAGCTGGAGAGGAATTGATAGTTCCTGAAACATCTAAAAAATATTTCGAGTATTATACTGTAAAAAAAGGAGATAGTATCTATGGGATTGCCAAAAGATATAATATCAATCCTGAGTTGCTAGCAAGCTTGAATGGATTAAATTATACAGATTATATATATCCAGAACAAGTGATCATGATACCAAAAGCTAACTATAGTTATTACGTCACTAAAGCTGGCGATACACTCGATAGTGTAGCAGGCATATTGAACGTTTCTAGAGATAAATTATTAAATGAAAATAATATTATATATCTATTAGAAGGGCAACTTTTAGTCAAAGAAAAAAGATAAAGCGAATAAAATGACGATATTAAGTTATCGTTTTTTTATGCAACTAATTAGCATTTTATTATCTCAATTAAGCATTATGTTGTAATCGAAGGTGTGATACTTTTGTAATTGCTTGTGAGTTCCTTTACTGCTATAATGAAAATGACATGGTAATCTTTATGGAGAAAATATATGTTTATTGAGATTTGTCGCCTCTTTAGAATGGAAATGAACTCAGGTTCAATTCTAGGTTATTTTTTGCAAGCAGTTCCGATAACTATAATTATAGGAAGCATATACTCGATTAATAGATTAGTTTTTTTGAAGCACAGGAGTCTACATATAGTATGGTTTTCGGAGTTTATGAAACTAGCGTTTGTGTGTTATATGACAGGATTGTGCAGTCTTGTCATTTTGCCAACAAATTTTTGGCTATCTTTTTTTGATGCGTTTTTCTTCGGTTGGTGGAAAGATGTGGGATCAATTTTCAATTTTGGTGAAATAAATCTTATTCCTACCATCGTGATGTGTTTAAGTGGCGATTATACACTCGGAAGTTGGGTAAAAGACATGATCGTTGGCAATATTATAATGTTTATACCACTTGGTTTTTTTCTTCCATTTGTCTTTAAGAACCTAAATAGAAGAAAGTCTTTTATGATATCATTAATAGTGCCATTTGTAGTAGAATCCCTGCAATTATTTGTCGGAAGAAGTTTTGATATAGACGACTTGATTTGCAATTTTCTTGGAATTATAATTGGATTCATTATAGCTAATATGATCAAAAAAGTTGTAGGAGTGACTTCAAGACAAAAATGATAGAAAGTTTATTATGATATACCCGAGTTGCATTCCTTCGCTTTTTGTGATACTATTTTGATACTAATAGAGATCGAGAATAACAGGGGACGTCAGTTAGAATAGTTGAGGTGCTTACTCATGAGGGAGCTTTTTGAGACTCTTTATAATAAAACTCAGAAGGAGTATTACATCAAACTTAGTAAATACTTAGATAATAATGAAAAAAAATTTATAGTAACAGCAAATCCAGAAATGTTTAAACTTGCTTCTACGGATTGTGTTTTGAAAAACATTTTACTCGATAGCGATAATGACGTCGTTCCTGATGGTATTGCGATAGTCAAAGGTGCACGGAGATTCGGTTTAAAAATCGAAGAACGCATTACAGGTATAGATATATCTATGAAACTTTTAGAACTATTAAATAATAAGAAAAAGACGCTTTATTTATTCGGTGCGAAGAGTGAAGTGTTAGATAAAATTGGAACGGTCATTAAAGAAAAATATCCTTGTATAAAAGTTCTCGGAATGACCGATGGATATGTCGATAATAAAGATGAAGTGTTTCAGAATATCATCGATTTAAACCCAGACGTCTGTCTCGTAGCGTTAGGCATTCCTGCTCAAGAAAAGTTGATTGCTAAGCATTTTGAAAATGTCAAAAGAGGAATATACATAGGTGTCGGTGGCTCATTAGATGTTATAAGTGGATCTAAAAAAAGAGCACCCCAAATTTTTATAAAACTCAACTTGGAGTGGCTATATAGAATAATAAAAGAACCTTCTAGAATTGGAAGATTTATTAAAAACAATATAGGGTTTATGATCGATGTTTTTAGAGAAAAAAGGAAATAGAGAAAAATGGAAATTTTAAGAGTTGATAAGTTGTATAAAATTTATGGAAAGAACGCTACAAGTGTCAGAGCTTTGGACGATGTCAGTCTTAGTTTGGAAACAGGAGAATTTGTCTCGATCGTAGGTCCTTCTGGAAGTGGGAAATCTACTTTGTTACACATGATCGGAGGAGTAGATACACCTACACAAGGAGATATTTTATTGGAGGACGAAAATATTTATTCTCTTTCCGATAGAGAACTTTCAAAATTGAGAAGAGATAAAATCGGGTTAATTTATCAATTTTATAATCTAATTCCTACTTTAAACGTCAGAGAAAATATCATTTTACCTGTAGAACTCGGGAAGAAAAAAGTCGATGAAACATATTTTAATGAGATAGTTAATCTTCTAGGTTTAGAAGAAAGAATTAAACATTTACCAAACGAGTTATCAGGTGGTCAACAACAAAGAGTAGCTATTGCAAGAGCACTTATCTGCAAACCTGCTTTATTATTAGCAGATGAACCTACAGGAAACTTGGATTCAAAGAATGCGCAAGAAATAGTAGAACTTTTAAAAGATATCAACCAAAAATATAAAACGACCATTATAATGGTGACACACGATTTAAAATTAGCAAATTATGCAAAAAGAATTATAACAATGAAAGATGGAAAAATAGATAGCGATGAGGTTATGGATGAACGGGTTAAATAGAATCGTCTTCCGTAACTTAAAGGTAAATAAGAAGAGGACTAGAGCAACATTAATAGGAATAATACTATCATGTATATTATTATTTTCAGTAAGCTTGATCGTTTCGACCATCAAACAAAACAGGATCGAAGAAGCGAGACGCAGTTATGGAGAGCATCATGTCGTCTTTGAAGATGTTCCTTATAAAAAAAGTTTTGATATATTTAAAAATGATGAGAAAGTCCAAAGTTTTTTAGTTACCCAGAGTGTGGATAGCATCTTTTTTTCAAAACTAGATTATGAAGAGTCTGTCGACATGGTCATAAGATCAGCCGATTTCGATTTAAGCGAGTATCTTAAGCTGTTGAATGGCGATTACCCTAAAACAGATGGCGAACTCTTAATCCCTCAATCTCTTTCTCAAAAAGGTAATATTACTATCGGAGATACGATCGGCAATTACATAGTTACTGGAATTTATGGAGAGTCAGTTTTAGGAAAGGACTATATAAGTAAAAACAGAGATTATATCTATAGACCGATTTCATACATAAAAAAGCCCATAGATGATTATAACAAAACGTCATCCTTCTATATTAAATATAAATCTCCTATGAAGGCATATTCAAACATATTAGAAGAAGCTCTTAGTATAGGTGTAGAATATGAGTTAAATTCTTTAAAAGAATTTAACAATGTTTTTCCTAATACAGTTCTTTTGTCGGCACACGGTGTGCAAGAAAATCCAGCTCTACAGTTGAAGACATATCTTTTTTTAGCAATATTGTTATACGTATTGAGCTTATTCTGTATTTTGATAATCTATAATTCTTTTTCCATTTCTCTTACTGAAAGAAAAAAAGAATTTGGCATTTTAAGAAGTATAGGTGCCTCTAAAAATCAGATTTTGTCTTTAGTAGCAAAAGAAGTAGTCTTATTGGGGTTAATAAGTATTCCTATTGCATTTATGTTTAGTTATATATTTATAAAATGTGGAATCATTTTCGTAAACCATTTTTTAAAGTTAAACGTCAATCTTTTTATAGACATTTTTTATGTAACTATATCACTATTTTTTATAATATTTATGATCGTCGTATCTGCTATTACACCAGCGAGAAAAGCTAGTCAAGTTTCTCCACTCGAAGCAGTTAAAAATGCGAAATATTATTGTATAAAAATGGGGAAAGAGAATTATCCATTTATCAGAAAGATATTTGGCATTGAAGGTGAATTAGCATATAAAAATATTAAAAGAAATGGAAAAAAATTCTCTTCTACAGTATTATCGTTATCAATAAGTATTTTGCTTTTTATCACAGTTTCAACTTTTATCAATTATTTTTTCATAAATTTAGATGACAATATCGATCGACAATTCGATATTTCGATCTATCTTTATGATAACGATCTTGTCGATAGCGAAAAATTTATAGAAAGATTAGAAAATAGTAAATATATCGATGACATGGTTATCAGCAAAAAAGGTCTTTTCATGATCAACGATAACGGTCATGCGAAAAATGAATATTTTTCGAAATCAGGCAAGACTATAAATATAGTGGGAATGGACAATAAGTCGTTTCGCAAATATAGTGATTTATTACATATAAAAGACGATAAGATAATTCTATACAATATGTATGAGTTATATGATGAAAACGGCAATATGATCTCTTCTGGGGAAGCATATGATGATAACCCTGTACTCGATATATGTGAGTATGCAAATAAGCAGTCTTGCTATTTAAAACTCGATAATATTCATACTACTAAAGAAAATTATTTGTCGATGTTCAATAGTCCTTCTATAATTGTCGATAACGACACGTTTGAGAAATATATAGACGAATATTTTAAGTTCCATCCTGGAGATTTTCAATCTAATAAAACTTACGAAGAATATTTAAAAACGTCCATCGATATAGATATAAATTCGAAAAAATATGAACTTTTTGATAAGGAAATGGAATCATTATTAAACAATTTTACTAATATGAAAATAAGTTATTCTAATGGTGCATTAGAGAACCACGAAGTGATAGTGCAACTTTTAATAATAAAATTTATCTTCTATGTAGTTTTATTATTTATAGCTATAATAAGCATAACAGGTATGTTGAATTCTATAAATACTAATCTTTCTTTGAGATCGATAGAGTTTTCTGTGCTTAGAAGCATTGGTTTAGAGAGTATTGGATTAGATAAGATGATAAGACTAGAAAGTATGTTTTTAGTGTTGAAGACCGGCTTGATTAGTGTCTCTGTTTCTCTAGTAACTATTATCGCTATAAGGTATGTTTCTTCTATTCAGACGATACCAGGAGTTTCACAAACGTTGATACCTATACCGTGGAAGTATATTATCATCTCAGTAGTAGGAGTATTGTTCATCATTTTAATAGCGACAAAATTTAGTATAAGTAAAATCAAAGGAAAAAACATCATCGATTCTATTAAGAAAGAATCGATATGATAAAAGAGGTTATACCTGGTTTAAAAGTTGGGTGTTTTAAACCTTTAATCGAATACAAAATATGTTAAATTTTATAAATAATAGAAAGGAGTAGATATGATGGAAAAATTGGTTTTAAAAGAGAAATAGTCATATTAGTGTTACCTTTAATAATCGTCGGATTGGGAAGTTACATAGTTTATGATACTTTTATTTACCAAGAAGAAAAGGAAAAAGAAGATAACAAACAAAAAGAAAACAACAGCGTTAAAAAATATTATAATTTAGAAAAGAGAACTAAAGTTCAGTCGTTATCTAATGGAGATATTCTAGTTCTTGTAGATACAGAAGGTAAAGCATTTTTAGCTTTATTAGATAATATTATTACAGAAGATGATGATGATGAAACTGTAAAAAATAATTTAAAAACCTTGCAAGGTAAATTTAAAGATTATTCTCCTAATGGTTATGACCATTTTGGTGATAAAACTTTGAAAGGAATTAAGTTAGAAATAAACGACGTTTTATCTGTTTACAACGTTAATTCTGGTAATGCCGGCTTTAATTATTTTATTTTTATTAAAGAAGATGGAACTTTATCTTATATCAACTATAACGATGTAATTACGGGAAAAGAAGTTGCCGTTAAAGATATCTCAGGAGTAAGTAAGGCAATGACGATTATAGAGAGTGAATATGATCATGTACCTTATGCAGTTAGTTTAGATGGTAAAGAACTCCCTTTATACGATAAATTAAAGTAGTTTTTAATCATCTGAAAGAAGCTATGAAGACTTCTTTTTTTATTCAGTAGAGAATTTAATATAATTATGATATTATATAGGAGGTGAAATTATGAGAAAAATTTTAACACTCGTAATCGATGGGCTTGGAGTGAGCGAATCGACAGAAGGAAATGCCTTAAAAAACGCTAACATGCCTAATTATAATAGTATATTAGAGAAGTACCCCCATTCTTTATTGGAGGCTTCTTCTGAAAGCGTAGGTTTAAGGATAGAGCAACCTGGGAATAGCGAAGTGGGTTTTAAAACTTTAGGTGCTGGCCAGGTATTGAGACAGAGAAGTGCTTTGATGAACGACTTTGTAGATAAGGACTCGCTTGCCACGAATGCAATTTTAAAAGAGGCAGTCGAACACGCGAAGAAGTATAAAAGTACGATTCATATAATGGGTCTCATGAGCGATGGTGGAATAAGTTCGAATATCAAAGATACAGTGAAAATAATCGAATATTTAAAGACGCAAGAAGTCAAAATTGTAGTCGATTTTATCGCCGATGGAGAAGATGTCGAAGAGAAAAGTGCCATTACATACATAGAAATGATACAAAAGACAGGAGTACCGATCGCGACGATATGTGGACGATATTATGCGATGGATAAAAATGAAAAATGGGATCGCATTAAAATATATTATGATTTAGTAAGAAACGGCGTAGGTCTTAAGATCAAGGAAATATCTTTGGCATTAAAAAATTGCTATATAAGAAACATTACCGACAAATTTTTGCCGCCTATTTTAGTAGAACAGAATAAGAAATTAAAAAATAACGATGTCGTCATATGGACAAATTATGAAGATGAAACAGCGAAAGAAATTTTATTAGCTCTTTCAAATCCTTCAGAAACGAAGAAAGTTAAGGCTACAGCAATAGATAATTTCAAATTAATTCTCATGTATCCAGTTGATCCTAAAATCGATGGGACAGTACTTATAAATGAAGAAGACGACATATCGAACAATCTAGGGCAATATTTTGGTAAATTAGATTTAACGCAGGCGCGTATTGCCGTTAAAAGTTCTTTTGATAAGGTATCTTATTTCTTCAACGGTGAAACGACGGATAAAATACCTAAGTGTAACAATTATTCTATAGAAATTCCAAGTTCTGAAAGTGATAGATCTTTAGAGTATGGTGCAGTTGCCGTTACTAAACAGATAGTTAAATGTATGGAAAGGGATACCGATTTTATATTGGCAAACATCGATGCTGCAGATGTAGCTGCCCATACTGGAGACTTTGATAAAACGGTAAAAGTTTTAGAGCTGATCGATGAATGTCTAGGTAGAATACTTGAATCTGCTTCTCTAAATTTCTATACTATAATAATAACTAGTACACATGGAAACGTAGAAGCTATGGGAGAGCCTGATGCAGTTATTACTGCAAATACGACGAATAAAGTACCTTTTATTATGTTAGATAATAAGGTCGATTTGGTAAATGGATGTCTTACGGATGTTGCTCCAACCATATTGTCGTATGTCGATATAAGCATTCCTGAATCGATGAAGACGAGTAAAGTTTTAATCAAATAGAATCAGAAAGAAGTGATAATATGACAAATAAAGAATTAGCAGATTTAATTTTTCCAGAGATAACAAAAACTATCGAAGATTATGAAAAGATGTATCCGGAGAGAGAGTTAAGAGAGGGAGCAAAAGTAACAAGATATGCTCCTAGTCCTACTGGATTCATGCACATCGGTAACTTCATGTCTAGTACTATCAGTTATTTGCTAGCAAAAAAGAGCGATGGCGTATTCTTTTTGCGCAACGAAGATACCGATCAGTCGAGAGAGGTCGAGGGTGCAGTTGAGCACATAAGACATATTTTAGAACACTATGGGCTAAATCCAGATGAATACGAATATAGAGATACAGATACATCAAAAGGTGCATACGGTCCATATATTCAAAGTGAGAGAAAAGAAATATACCATGCATTTGTCAAACACTTAATAGAGATAGGCCGAGCATATCCATGTTTTTGTAGTAAAGAAGAACTAGACAAGACACATGAAGAACAAGAGAAAAATAAAATCCGTACGGGATATCATGGTAGATATGCTAGATGTCGTAAGCTTTCGATTGAAGAAGCTGCGGAAAAGATCAGAAATGGGGAAAGCTATGTCATAAGATTTAAATCGATGGGTGATTTCGATGTCAAATTTCCTTTTGAGGATTTAGTCAAAGGAAAAGTAGAATTGCCAGAGAACGATATGGATGTCCCTATTATGAAAGCTTCAACAGGACTTCCTACTTATCACTTTGCCCATCTCGTAGATGATCATTTGATGAGAACGACACATGTCGTAAGAGGTGAAGAGTGGCTTCCTTCTGTTCCACTGCACGTAGAACTCTTTAAAACTTTTGGCTTTAAAGCGCCA
Source organism: uncultured Bacilli bacterium (assembly GCA_910587535.1). GTDB lineage: Bacteria > Bacillota_I > Bacilli_A > RF39 > UBA660 > RUG11867. Next base: position 8,799 of record CAJUKM010000021.1, on the reverse strand, counting down.
AAATATATTCATATTCCTTTAATCATGAAAAAAGATGGAGATTCTGTAAGAAAGATCAGTAAGAGAAAAGATCCTGAAGCTTTGATGGAATATTATGAAAAAGCTGGTTATCCAATAGAGGCAGTGATAGAATCAATAATGACGATTATAAATTCAAATTTTGAAGAGTGGAGAACTGGCCATCCAGATGAAGATTTTACTGAGTTCGAATTTAGTCCTAAAAAGATGAGTTCGTCTGGAGCTTTTTACGATTTAGATAAATTGGATAATATATCAAAAAATATAATAAGTAAGAAAAAAGCGAGCGTGCTATATGATGAACTATTAGAGTGGGCTAGTAAGTATGACGGAGAATTTGCCAATTTATTAAAAAAATATCCAGAATATACGGTCGAAATATTAAACATCGAAAGAGAACAAAAGAAGCCAAGAAAAGATTTTGCAAATTATTCTGATGTAAAAGGTAAAATTTGGTACATGTATGACGAATTGTTCGATATTTGGACTAAAAAACGAGAATTTCAATCTGTAGATGATATCGATTTAATAAGACAAATTACCAAAGTATATTTTGAGAAATATTACGACTCTGCTGATGACAAAGAAGTTTGGTTTAATAAAATAAAAGATCTGTCTCAGGAATTTGGTTTTGCCAGAGAAGTTAAAGAATACAAAGAGAATCCAGAAAGTTTTAAAGGTCACGTAGGAGATGTTTCTACTGTTCTTAGAATCGCAATTACAAAAGAGAGTATGACACCTGATTTGTATGAGATAATGCGATTATTAGGAAAAGATAGGATGATAAAACGTATAAGCGAAATTTAAAATAAATGTTTCGCTTTTTTATTTTCACATTAATACGAAAATATGATATTATATTACTAAGAATAGAAAAGAAGTGGTTTTTATATGAGTAGTGAAGGAAAAGAAGCTGTAAAGCTTGAAGATGTTTTGGTGAATAGTCAAAACGGTACAAATTTTAATGAAAATGGGGAAGGAATTAAAAGAGTTCACAAAAGTAGGAAGAAAAAGAAGAAAAACTATGCTCTTATATTTGTTTTATTGCTGATATGTATTTTAGGGGTAGCAAGTTTTAAGATTTATCAATATTTTGCCAAAAATCCGACAGAAATAATAAAGATGGTTATAAACGATTCATACGAGAGATTCAGTAAGACGTTAAACGATTATACACCATCAAATAGTAGTATCGATTTAATAGGCGAAGCTGTATCTTATTCGGGAAGTTTAAATTTTAAAAACTCCAACTATATCGGTCTAGAAAATGAAAAAATAATTTATGGTCTCACCTTAGATTATCCTAATGAGGTTTTTGACAGTAAAATCAAAATGGTGAATGGTGAAGAAATGATTGCAGACATTCGTGCGATCATGAAAAATGATAATCTGTATTTGAAGAGTGAGAGCATGTTCGATAATGTATACAATGCAGGTAAATATAAATTTAGCGATTATTTCGACTTTTCAGAGTTAAAAGATTCTTTAGAACACAACGATGATATTACAGTAGAAGATATCGACTACGTAGTAGGAGAGTTAAAAGATATACTTATCGCTTCATTAGATCCCGACAAGATGACTCTAAGTAAAGAAAATGTCGAAGTACTAGGAAAAACTAAAAAAACCGATAAAGTTTCATATATATTAGATACTGAAAGTATGAAGAATTTAAATGATTCATTTATCGATGGAATTTTAGGAAACGACGATTTACTCGACAGGTTGTCTAGTTTAACCGATATGAAAAAGGATGAACTTAAAAGCCTACTTTCAAAGAGTAAGGAAAATTATGCTGGAGAATTTGCTTCAAGTGAATTTAATATCTACACTACAGGAATAAGTCACGAAGTAGTCAAACTAGAATTAAAAGATCGACAAGCCAATTTGGAAATACTGTTCTCAAACGACGATGTACTGTTAAGTTTTAAAACGAGTGGAATAGAGCTAGAAATAAAATGTCTAGATAAGGGAGATGACTATGAAGTTACAGGTAGTCTCAATGGACAAGAAATAATAAAACTTACTTTCGCAGAGAGCGATGATGAGTTGGATCTAGAATACGAAATATCTTATATGGGCCTTATCGATTTTAGCGGAAATATGGTTATCACTAGAGAAGAGAATACAGATTCATCTGTTGCTGGAAGATTTGAATTTTCTATAAGCGGTAATGTGTATAATGAACCAGTTGAATTCGAAGTAGAAGGTACTTATGAAATCAAAAGTGGCGTCAAACTAGGAGATATAGATGTTAGCAACGCAATTACTAGTGAAGCGATAACTGATGAAGATACCATTAAGATGACTGATAGTATGTTAAAGATACAGGAATCTAAGATATATAAATATTTTGAAGACTTATTAGGCTCATCTGCTAATAATAATCCATCTTTTTAGAAGAGTTTACTTTTTGTAAATTCTTTTTTTTGTGGAATGTAATCTAGTAGAACAACTTTTTCTCTTGAACTTAAATATAACTCCATTATATAATTATGATGGAGTGAATATGATGAATAAAGCAATTATCGATAAATTAAGTGATGAATTAGGTGTTAGTATATCTCAAATAGAAGCTGTACTAACTCTTTTAGAAGAGGGATCTACTATCCCCTTCATAGCAAGATATAGAAAAGAGAAAACAGGTAACTTAGACGAAGTCAAGATCAAAGAGATCAGCGACGTATACAATTATCAGTTAAATCTCTTAGAGAAAAAAGAAAACACGATAAAACTTATTGAAGAAAAAGGTATGCTAACTGAGGATGTTAAAAACGCTATTATGGCTGCAAATAAGCTAGTCGAAGTAGACGAGATATATAAACCTTATAAAGAAGGAAAGAAGACGAAGGCTAGCATTGCTATCGAGATGGGATTAGAACCATTAGCGAAGATACTCATGAGTTTTCCAACGAGAGGAGATATCCATGAGCTTACGAGTAAATATGATATGGAGGAATCTGTCGCTTTAGAAAATGCCCAATATATAATAAGTGAATGGATTGCGAACAACGCTTTTTATAAAAATTCTAGCAAAAACTATATTTTTAACACAGGATATATCGTAACGAAGAAGAAAAAAACCGCCAAAGATGACGAAGCAACATACGAGATGTATTATGACTTTAAAGATAAGATCAAATTTATAAAGAATTATAGAGTTTTAGCTATCAATCGTGGTGAAAAGGAAAAGGTTTTATCTGTTAAACTAGAATACGATAACTATGAAATATATAATTATTTGAGGAGCAAAATAATAAAAAATGAAGAGTCTTTCTCTGTTCTGTATGTCGAGAACGCTTTAAAGGATGCACTTAAAAGATTGATGCTTCCTAGTATCGAAAGACTCATAAGAAGTGATCTTACTGATGCTAGTGAGGAAACAGCAATAAAGACTTTTAGTATGAATCTAGAGAATATGCTAATGACTTCTCCTATTAAGGGTTCTAGAGTTTTGGGATTTGATCCCGCTTTTAGAACCGGTTGTAAATTGGCTGTTTTAGACGAGAATGGGAATGTTTTAGACATAGCAGTTATCTACCCAACCGAACCAAAAAAAGACTATGAGGGTTCTAAAAAGAAAGTATTAGAGCTAATAGATAAATATAAAATAGATTTGATCGCAATTGGTAATGGAACTGCTAGCAGAGAATCTCAAGAGTTCATTGCCGATGTAATAAGTGGAACGAGTGTTAAATACACAGTAGTAAGCGAGGCAGGGGCTAGTGTCTATTCTGCTAGTAAAGAAGCCATTAATGAATTTCCAGATCTCACTGTTGAAAAAAGAAGTGCTATTTCTATAGGTAGACGTTTACAAGATCCACTCAGTGAACTGATTAAAATAGATCCTAAGTCTATCGGAGTCGGAGAATATCAACATGATGTCAATCAGAAGGAACTATCTAATGCACTAGATTTTACTGTCATGAAAGTAGTTAATGAAGTTGGGGTAAATATAAATACCGCTAGTCCAAATGTCTTAGGTTATGTATCTGGGTTGACGAAGGCGGTGATAAAGAAAATAGTCGATTATAAATCTAAACACAAAATAGAGAGCAGAGAAGAGTTAAAAAAGGTAGGTTTAAAAGATAAAGCTTATGAACAAGCAATCGGATTTTTAAGAATTCCCGATGGATTAAATCCATTAGATCGGACGCGTATTCACCCAGAGAGTTATGAAGTGGTAAAAAAAGTGTTAAACGAGCTAAATTTGGATATAAATCTTTTTGGAAGTAGTCAATTTAATGATGTGCTAGAGAAGGCTAATTCAAAAAGTATCAGTGAGAAAATCGCATCCGATGAGTATACAGTTAAAGACATCATCGACGAGTTAAAACATCCTGGAAGAGACATTCGTGAAGATGTAAACGCACCAGTGTTTAGAAGCGATGTATTAGATATAAAAGACTTAAAACCTGGAATGAAGCTTACGGGTACTGTGAGAAATGTCACTTCATTTGGTGCATTTATCGACATAGGACTTCACGACGATGGGTTTGTGCACATAAGTAAAATGAGTAAGGCTTTTGTCAAGTGCCCAAGCGATGTAGTAAGTGCTGGTGACGTTGTAGACTGCTATGTCATAGAAGTTTTAGAAAATAAAAACAAGGTTTCTTTAACCTTTATACAGGAATAAAACCTAATTATAATAAATACTATTAGTTATATAGCAAAAAAAAGTTGCAAAAATAAATAAAGTAGGCTATAATTTATATTGTCTACTTGATTTATGCGGGTGTAGTTTAATGGTAGAGCTCCAGCCTTCCAAGCTGATAACGGGGGTTCGATTCCCCTCACCCGCTCCAGTGACGTTTCTGTTCGAACTTTTATAGTTTGAACTTGAGATACATATCAATCCGTTCGGGTTGATTTTTTTGTGTTTACAAAAGAATTAATAAGGAAAGGATGTGATTTTTATGATAAAGTTTACTACACAAGAGTTAGAAATGGAAAGTAATCTTAAACAACGTATTGAGTTTATTTGTGAGTTTTGCCATACTACACCAAAGATTATCAATGGTAGTATCAAACGAATAAACAATACTAACTTGAACTACCTAGAACCACATAAAATCATTATAAACAATACTACTTTTCTAGCATTTAACTATTCTACTGATATTTATGTAGGTAATTTAAGTAAAAAGATTAAATTAGTAGAACTTGAAGATTACATAAAGAATATGGCTTAAACACTAATGAGTTTTGCAAATGATATTGACTTTTTCTCTTTAAAACCTTATCATATAAAGCGAAAACAAGGGGAATTTACATACCAAATCTTTTTAATGGGGTTATGATTTGGAAGTACACAATTTAAAAACATAAGTTAAAGAGATAAAGGTAGTAGATGTATCTATGGGCTTTTATCTCTTATTTTTTTAGAAAGGATGTGGAATAATTATGAACGAAGAAAAGAAATTATGTGGATTATATTTGAGAGTAAGCACGGAAGATCAAGCACGTGAGGGTTTTAGTTTACCAGAGCAAAAAGAACGACTAGAACAATTTTGTAAGTTTAAAGATTATGAGATAGTAGATTATTACGAAGATGCTGGTATAAGTGCTAAAACAGGCAATTTAAGACCTGAATTTGAAAGACTTAAAGAAGATATTAAAAGTAAGAAAATCAACACCATAGTTGCTTTAAAACTAGATAGAATAACTAGAAGTATCTTTGACTGGGAAAAGTTAATGACATTTTTAGAAGAAAATGATGCTTACCTAGACTGTGCTAATGATGAAATAAATACTACTAATGCTAATGGTAAGATGATTTCAAGACTTTTAATGAGTGTTAGTCAAAATGAAATAGAAAGAACAAGTGAGAGAACAAAGATAGGTTTAGCAGGTGCGATTAAGCAAGGACATATTCCAAGTCAAGCACCACTAGGTTATAAACACGAAGATAAGAAGTTAGTAATTGACTACTCTACTAAAGATATTGTAGAAAGAATATTTAATCTATATTATGAGGGTAATTCTTATCAAACTATATCTAATTTACTAAATGAAGAAAAGGTATTAGGTAAGAACAACTGGCGAGATTCTTCTATCACTGCAATACTTGAAAACGAAATATATAAAGGTGATTTCGTTCATGGTAAAAGAACAAAGCATCCTACTTATTACTTTGATGTTGTAGAACCTATTGTATCTAAAGAATTATGGGAAGAATGCCAAGTGCAAAAGAAAAAGAACTCACGTAGTTATCAAAGAACTTTAACTTATCTATATTTACAGAAACTAACTTGTCCTAAATGTGGTCGCTTAATGGGTGGAAAAGCCACAAAAAAGAAAAATGGTAATGTTTACTATTACTACTATTGTACTGACTGCAAAGTTAATTTAAAAGAAAATGTTATAAATGAATATTTTGATAATTTCGTACAGGAGTTAGTAGAATATGATAGTGTTGTTAATCAATTCTTCCTACCAATGATTAAACAAAAATTTGATGAACCTAGAGAACAATTAGAAAAGGAACTTTCAAAACAAAATGATAAACTAGAACGTATTAGAAAAGCATATATTGAGGGTGCATTTGATTTAAAAGTTTATAATGAAGAAAAGAAAATTGTTGAAGATGCTATCACAAAATTAAATGATGAACTAACTGATACCAATAGTTGTGAAGAACTTAACTTTACTCCACAAGATATACTTTTAAAACGAGATATTGATTATATTAACCGAGTTAAGTTAAAAGATGAATATAAGAAAAGAACTAAAACTTGGAAAGACTATACTAGAGAAGAAAAATCTGATTTAATTATGAGATATGTAGATGAGATAAAATTAAAACAAAGGAATAGTCTAATATACGTTGATGAAATACTATTTAGAGAAAGTATTTGCAAACCTTGTAATGAGTTATTTGATAAAGGTTATATTGATGTTAAAACCCCTGCTTTATTTGGTAATTTAGTTGGTGAACTCCGATTCAGTAATTATCTACCTGAAGAAGAAGTTGGTAAACACATAATGAGATTAAGGCAATACTATGATGTCGGTTATGAAGAAGCAACGTATTTTGTAGAAGATAGAGTTTTCTATTTTAACTTTATAAGAGATGACCGAGCAATAATAAGAGTATTCCCACTTGAAGATTATTGCAAGATAGACCCTGATATAAAAATGAAAGAGTATAAGTATGGAATTATCTATATTCGTGGTAAAGATGAATTTCAAATGCAAGATATAAATTCTGCATTTAACTATATACCTGATGAAACCAATGATAGTGTTATCTATATGAAAGAACCAATACCAATAGAAATAGGTGTTAAACCAGTAAATATGGAAACAATGAAAAATGATACTTCTAGTCAAGGGTAAATTTATTTACTCGTGAAACCCTTGACTAGAAATAATTAAATAAATAATGGAGCAAGTTTAAAACAAAAAAGTTTACTTTTCTTGTTTTAGACTTATCTATCATAAAAGATTTTTTGCTAACTTTTTAATGAAAAAAGTTATAACAAACGTGGCACGTTTTGTTGAACGAAGTTCAATGAAAGTGGCGATAGTTTGTTACCAAGACTTATGTAATTTTGTTTTATTGCGTTAGCTTTAAAACATTATGGAATAAGTCAAAAGGGTTCTAGGGAAGCCCTAGCCCACGAGGTAATTTTGATGGTACGTCAAAATACCTAGGGGGTTAAACATTTTGACAAAGCCAAAATAAGTTTAAAATAAGGAGTGTGATTTTATATATGGACTTTGAATATAAACGAGAATTTTATAATTTAAAATATGGTAAATGCCATCTAATTGATGAGAAAGAAAACTTGTATTTAATCTATGCTGATAATTGTTTTAATCACTATATCGTTTGTACCTATATTGAACCAAATTCTAATGCAATGATGAATCAAGAGTTCTTCCCTACTTTAGAAGATGCAAGAAAATATTTTAATGATAAATAAGGGGGTTGATAGTTTATGAGCGAATTGTCTTACTCACTACATTTAAGTAGTGATAAAAATAGAAAGCCATCATCAAAAAATATGGCAAAGAACAATACTTCTGGTTCTACCTCTCTATCTAATAATGCTATCCAAAATGCAAAGCAATTATCAAGAGTAGATAAACATAACTATCGTAAGTATGATAACAATAGCGAATTGATAGAAATAATCAAAGGTACTACTTCTCTTTATGAAGATGTTAAAAATCTCTATTTAGAAGAATTTGAAGAA
>CAJUKM010000021.1:0-570 GCA_910587535.1 uncultured Bacilli bacterium | reverse complement strand
GAATATAACAAAGAGCAAGAAAATAAAGGTAGAAATGATAGAAAGATTACTGATTACTTTAAAAAGATAAGTGATAATACTAAAAACGATCTTGCTTGTGAGATTATTATAGAACTTGGAGATAAAAAATACTGGGACACTAAAGATGATAAATTTAAACATAAAATGACTAATGTCTTTAAAGAACAACTTAATGATTTACAAGAGTTAGTTCCTGATTTTAAAATAGCAAGTGCAATTATTCATTATGATGAAACAAGTCCACATCTTCATGTTGTAGGTGTACCAATAAAATATAAAAGCAAAAATGGTATGTCTAAACAAGTTGGTAAAGGCGATGTTTTCACTAGAGATAGTTTACGTACTATTCAAGATAAAATGAGAACATTGTGTATTGCAAGTTTTAATAAAGAATATGGTCTTAATAATATCTTAAAGAAGAAAGAAAAAGGCAGAAATAAAGACATAAATGTTAAAGATATGACTAACTACCAAGCAATGAAAGAAGAACTTGAAAAGAACAAAGAAGCATTAGAAATTGCGAGTAAAAAATCTAGTGAACTTGATAAA
>CAJUKM010000020.1 GCA_910587535.1 uncultured Bacilli bacterium | reverse complement strand
GAAAAAAGTTATAAAAATTCATAAAAAGTACTTGATTTATATTAGCAAGTTTGTATTTTGACTTAACATTATTCCACCACCCGCAATTATAGTTTCGTCTGCTGTAATCAGCCCTATTGGATAAGTCAAATCTCCATTACCCTTTTCTACATCATTCACTGTAAATGCATCATTTTTTTGCAAACAGTTGATAGTAGGTTTAGGATTTCTCATGTTTACAGAAGTATTCCATGTGTTTCCAGTTGCTCCCCTAAGTCTATTGAATGCTCCAAAAGCAGTTCTATAAACTCCATATCCTAATCCTGTATCTTGTGTCCATCCAGTTGAGGCTGCTCCTGGCGTCGATCTATCGTTACAGAATAGTGTGTCTGACACCTTGTCGCTCAGATTTTTGTCTTCTATGTTTTCCTTGTACCAAGCATCTACTAATCTTTTCGCATCCGAATCTGTTTCGTTGGTCTGAGCTTGAATTTTAGATGTGCTTGCTTTACCTTGAGGACCACCAAACATCCAGCCGCTATATTTATTATCATTAGAAATTTTATTATATTGCATCGAACTATGAGTAAATCTGTCCATATCTTGTTCTCCGTTTTTATGAGGTTTCGTACCATCATAAATCATTCTAACCGAACTATCACCATTTATTCTGATTATTCTCCAATAGAAGTCTCCGAATTTTACGTAGTTGTTCTCTACAGCTCCGCGGTAATAGTAACTAGTTCCATAATCGTCTTCCATTGCAAAGACTCCTTCATCTGTCGTTGCGACATTAGAAAAGTTAGGTACAGTCGCATTTACATACTTTGGTGTTTCTCCATTCTCTATGGCTTTGACCGCTTCTTGTATCTTAAAACTTCCGTATTTTGCTTCTATCTTTACATTAGATCTTCCAATAGTTACTGTAGTATCATTTAATGTGCTATCATAACCTGATACTCTCCATCCTTCAAATTTTCTATATCCAGTTGTATCGTTCGTACCTAGTTCGTAAGTATCTCCTACGTTCATACTTAAAGTCTGTATCTCACTAGATCCATCAATAGTTCCACCATTTGGATCTATCGTTAAAGTATATTTCCTATTTGTCGAAGGTTGACTTACTATAAACTTTGTAAAAAAGTTCGCATTTAAATCTTCTGTTTGATCTACATCATTTAGATTATTTAAAGTCACTTCTAAATTATAGTAATAAGTTACTCCTACTGGGATTGTTATATCTGGTACTAACGTACTTGTAAATTCTGTACTAGATGTTGGTACATTTGTAGAAGATACTATTTCAGTGTATTCTCCATTTTCTGTTTCTGAATAAGACAGTGTATAAGTAAGACTTCCTTCGGTATATGTGTTTATCATATCTAACCACTCTATAGATACTGTAGCATCTAATGTTCCAGTATTCTCTAAAGTAAACTTCTTTGTTATTGATTCACCTAACATCAACTTTGCATTTATACCTTCATCGTTGTCGGCAAATCTGAGTCTCATAGTACCAGTATCGACTTCAGCTTCTTGTCGATTGTCGTTATTTATACTAGATACAAAGTAAGCATATGTCCCTAAAATGCTCGCGAGCATCAAAGTTATCGCACATACAGCAAGTATTATCATTTTCTTTCTTTTTTCATTCATATTATCGCTCGTTTCTATAAGGTATCGTTAGAGTCTCTATAAGGATTATTGATAGTGCCATCACCTATCATGGTTTTTACATACTTTTTATCAAGATTAATCACAGGTTTGACGGATAATTTTTTTAAAACATTACTTATATTATAAGGACCATTTTTGGTTATGGAAGCAACAAAAGCAATGAGCGTAGTATCCATAACTGTAGGAGTCATCGTCCACTGCTCAAATTCAGAATTATATAAAAAGTAATTTATGTTCTCATTATCAAGTCCACTTCCTACTGCTAATACTTCATCGAATGTAATTAGTCCAACTGGATACGTTAAGTCCCCGTTTCCCAATTTCTCATCATTAACTGTAAAGGCATCGTTTTTTTGTGGACACTTAAGTAAAGGAGTTGCATTTGAATTCCAAGATGTTCCTGCTATGTCACCAGCATATCGACCATAATAACCATATGCAGTAGGATTTTTCCCAAAACCTTTCTTGGTATCTTTATGCCACCAAGCTTCATTTTCAGATGCTGTACTTCTATCATTACAGAATATTGTATCAGCTATCTTATCACTCAAGTTATTATCAACTATGTTTGTCTTATACCATGCATCTACTAGTGTCTTTAAGTCTGAATTCGTTTCGTTAATTTGAGCTTGCTCTTTTGAGGCACTTGCTTGTCCTTGGGTTCCACCAAACATCCAGCCAACATATTTTGCATCATCCCCAAAACTGTTCCAATTAGTACTAATACTTATAACTTTATCTGATGAAGCATCTCCATTCTCATGTCCATATGTTCCATCATATATAATTTTAAGACTTCCATCTCCATTTATCCTGATAATTCTCCAATAGAAATCTCCAAATTTTACGTAGTTGTTTTCGGCTGCTCCTCGGTAATAATAACTAGTTCCATAGTCATCTTCTAAAGCAAAGATACCTTCATCAGTTGTTGCTGGAGCTAAGAAGTTTGGCTTTGTAGTATTTACATACTTTGGAATTTCTCCATTTTCAATATCTTTTATAGCATCTTGTATTTTAAAACTTCCATATTTTGCTATAACTTTTACATTTGACTTTCCTATAGTTACTGTTGTATCCTTTATCGAACTATCATATCCTGATACAATCCATCCTTCAAATTTTCTATATCCAGTTGTATCGTTCGTTCCTAATTCGTAAGTGTCTCCTACGTTCATACTTAAAGTCTTTATTTCACTAGATCCGTTTATAGTCCCGCCATTGGGATCTATCGTTAAAGTATATTTCCTATTTGTAGAAGGCTGATTCACTATGAACTTCGTAGAAAAACTTGCGTTTAAATCTTCTGTTTGATCTACATCGTTTAAATTATTTAAGGTTATTTCTAAATTATAATAGTAAGTCTTTCCTACTGGAATAGTTATATCAGGTACTAATGTACTTGTGAATGCTGTACTAGATGTCGGTACGTTTGTCGAAGACACTACTTCAGTATATTCACCATCCTCTGTTTCTGAATATGAAAGAATATAGGTAAGACTTCCTTCTGTATACGTGTTTATCATATCTAACCACTCTATAGATACTGTTGCATCTAGTGTTCCAGTATTCTCTAATGTGAACTTCTTTGTTATTGATTCACCTAACATCAACTTAGCATTTATGCCTTCACCGTTATCGGCAAATCTTAACCTCATAGTACCAGTATCGACTTCTGCTTCCTGTCTGCTATCGTTATTTATATTGGACATGAAGTAAGCGTATGTTCCTAAGATACTTGCGAGCATCAAAGTTATTGCACATACTGTAAGGATTATCATGTTCTTTCTTTTTTCATTCATATTTATCACACTTTTCTATAAAATATCGTTTATATCTCTATAAGGATTATTGATAGTTCCATCACCTATCATGGTTTTTACATATTCTGGCTTTAGGTTTATTACTGGAGCAACAGTGCCGCCAGCATTATCGACACGCATGTTGTTGAGCTGACCTGTGCCACCAACACAAAACACACTAGAATATGTCCCACCGAAAAAGTAAGAGGAGAACGACCAATACCATGATCCCTTATGAAGGTAATAACTTGAGTTTGATGTATTATACTTTCCACTTCCTGCTGCTACTATCTCATCAGCTGTAATCAATCCTACTGGATACGTTAAGTCACCGTTTCCTTTTTTTTTGTCACTTACTGTAAATGCGTCGTTCTTTTGTGGACATGTAAATATCGTTCTCATTTTGTTTACATCTGTATTATAAACATTCGTTCTTGCCATTGCTCCGTATGCTGTAGCATTTTGTCCATAACCTAAGCCTGTATCATTTGGGTGACCCGTTTCTTCTTTTCCTGGAGTCGTTCTATCATTACAGAATATCACATCTGCTACCTTATCTCCTAAATTCTTATCTGCTATATTCGTCTTATACCATGAGTCTACTAGATTTTTCATATCAGAATTTGTTTCATTAGTCTGGGCTTGCTCTTTTGATGTACTCGGCTCGCCTTGTACTCCTCCAAACATCCAGCCTGGATACTTCGCATCATTATATTTAGCATTGAATGATTTCCCTATATATGCTGATCTTCCTGTATTTGATACTCCGTTTGCATAACCATGCGTTCCATCATATATGATTCTTAAACTTCCATCTCCATTTATTCTGATGATTCTCCAATAGAAATCTCCAAATTTGACATAGTTATTGGTTACTGCTCCACGATAGTAATAACTAGTTCCGTAATCATCCTCTAATGCAAAGATTCCTTCATCAGTCGTTGCGGGCTCTGCAAAATTTGGTGTTGTTTTATTGACAACTACTTCTAGATAATTTAACGTTTCTTTTGAGGGAGAGATTGCTTCGCCTATTTTAAACTTGCTTGCAAATATTGCGTCTATATCTTCGTTCTGATTTATATCTAGATCATTAAACGTAATAGTCAGTTTGTAGTAATAGGTGACTCCTGCCGGAATATTCAAATTTGTGGCTAAATTCTTTTCTGCTGACTTCCTAGATTGAGGAACATTACTATTTGTAGTTTCGACATTAGACCATTCTCCATCGACGAATGTTCTGTATTCTAATCTATACGATAGAGATTCTTCCATGTAGGTATTTGTCATTTCGCTAAATAACATATTAGTCGTGACTTCCTGTGTTCCTGTGTTTCTTATTTTAAATTCTTTCGTCACACTTTCGCCTAATGAAAGAGTCGCATTTATTCCATCTGAATTATCTTCGAATACTAAAGCTAGAGTTCCAGTGGTAACGGTTAATTCTTGCTTCTCTTCTCTACCTAAATTAGTCATGAAGTAGGCATATGTTCCAAGTGTACTAGCAAGTACTATTGTTATCGCACATAACCCCAAAATAAATATCTTTTTTCTATTGTCTTTTGTTTTATCTATCATAATTATCAAATTTTTCTATAAAGTATCGTTAGAATCTCTATATGGATCGTCTATAGTTCCAATACCTTTTAAAGTACTTACATATTTGGCTTTCAGATTGATAACAGGTGTAACGGCACCGATTCGGTCAACATAATAGTGGTCGAGCTTGCCAGAGCTACTCACATCAAATACAAAAGAATTCGCACTGCTAAAATAACAAGGTGAGAGCGACCAATACCATGATCCTTTATATAGATAATAACTCGAGTTGATCGTAGCATGATTTCCACTTCCCGCCGCTAATATTTCATCTGCTGTGATGAGACCTACTGGATATGTTAAGTCCCCGTTTCCTTTAGTCTCATCACTCACTGTAAATGCATCGTTCTTCTGTGAGCATGTAAACCTCGGTTGAGTTATTGCTGTCTGCCATGGTCCTCCTACTCTTGCCGTGGCCCCATATGCCGTTATATTCTTTCCATATCCTAATCCTGTATCAGTACTTAACCCTGTTGCATCTTTTCCTGGTGTTGTTCTATCGTTACAGAATATTACGTCTGCTACCCTATCTCCTAAATTCTTATCTACTATATTCGTTTTGTACCATGAATCTACTAATGTCTTTAAATCTGAATTCGTCGTATTCGTTTGGGCCTGAGTCTTTGATGTACTTGCTACTCCTTGTGCTCCCCCGAACATCCAACCCACATATTTGTTATCATTATATTGTGCATTGAATGCTTTTCCTGTATATGCTAATCTTCCTGTATCACTTGTTCCATTTGCGTATCCTTGTTTTCCATCATATATGATCCTGAGACTCCCATCTCCATTTATTCTAATGATTCTCCAGTAGAATCCTGCAAATTTAACATAGTTATTCGTCACTGCTCCGCGATAATAGTAACTCATTCCATAGTCGTCTTCCATCGCGAATATTCCTTCATCTGTCGTTGCGGCCGAAACAAAGTTTGGTGTTCCTTCATTTATACCTTTTACTGGTTGGCCATTTAAAATAGACATTACAGTAACTGGTACAAAACTTGGATCGAACGTTGCATTTCCTATTTTAAATTTACTGGCAAAAATCGCATCTATATCTTTGTTTTGGTTTATATCTAAATCATTAAATGTAATAGTTAGTTTGTAGTAATAAGTTTCTTCTGCTGGAATGATTAAATTTTTTGCTAGATTTCGATCGCTAGAGATTACCGATAATGGAACATTTTTACCTACTGTTTCTACTCTTGTCCATTTTCCTTCTTCACTTGTTCTATATTCTAATGTGTATGAAAGTGATTCACTCAGAAATGTATTTAATAAATTACTAAATAGTATATTAGTCGTCACATCTTCTGTTCCAGTGTTTCTGATTTTGAATTCCTTTGTTACGCTTTCACCTAACGAAAGAGATGCATTTATTCCATCAGAATTATCTTCGAATATTAAAGCAAGTAATCCGGAAGTGATGGTTAATTCCTGTTTTTCTTCTCTACCCAAATTAGTCATAAAGTAGGCATATGTTCCTAAAGTACTTGCGAGTACTAATGTAATCGCACATAACCCTAAAATAAATATCTTTTTTCTATTATTTCTTTCTTCCATAAACTTGCCTCTTATCATTTTTAGAGTACTTATACTACTATTTTTCTGTTTAAATTATAGTACACATTCTATCCGGAACTGTGTCGAATTCTGTATTCTCTATTCTATCTAAGGATACCACATTACCCCTATATTTTCAAGAAAAAAGAAGCTTATTTAGCTTCCTCTTGAGCGCGAGTTTCTCTGATTACGGTAATTTTAATCGTACCAGGATATTGCATTTCTTCTTCTATTTTATTTTTTAAATCTCTTGCAATTTTGAAACTAGATAGGTCATCTACCATATCGGGTTTTACCATTACTCTCAACTCTCTACCAGCCTGTAGGGCATAAGATTTATCTACGCCTTCAAATGAATTTCCAATCGTTTCCAACTGTTCTAGTCTTTGAATATAATTTTCAAAAGAATCATTTCTCGCTCCCGGTCTCGCAGCACTTAGTGTGTCAGCAATTTGTACTAACCAGGAGATCACGCTTGTCGGATCTGTATCGCCATGATGAGACATGATAGAGTTTAACACTATTTCATCTTCATGGAATTTCTTTGCGATCGTTGCACCTATTTCGACGTGACTGCCTTCAATTTCGAAGTCTATCGATTTTCCTATGTCGTGCAAGAGTCCTGCTCTTTTTGCAAGGATGACATTTTCTCCTAATTCGCCAGCCATAAGAGCACAAAGTCTTGCGACTTCTAAAGAGTGAGTCAGTGCATTTTGACCATAGCTCGTTCTGAAATGTAATTTACCTAATAAGGTGACTAATTCTGGATCAAACTTAGTAAGTCCTAACTCTTGAATCGTCTCGTTTCCTATTTCTAGTACGCGAGCATTCATGTCTTTACATACTTTATCGTATATCTCTTCTATTCTAGCAGGATGTATTCGTCCGTCTTTTATAAGTGTTTCTATCGTTATTCGAGCGATTTCTCTTCTAAATGGATCGAATGAAGATATCACTATAGCTTCTGGTGTATCATCTATTATGAGATCTACTCCTGTAACGGATTCGATAGTGCGAATATTTCTTCCTTCTCTACCGATCAAGCGGCCTTTCATCTCATCAGACGGCAAAACTATAGTAGTCACTGTCTGTTCAGTTGCAACGTCGTTAGAATATTTTTGCATCGATTCGACCAAAATATTTTTAGCTTTTTTATCAGCTTCTAATTTTGCACTCTGCTCTCTTTCTTTAATCATATCAGAGATTTCTTTTTCCATCGAAGTTTCTACTCTCTCCAATATCAATTCACGAGCTTTTTCTTTCGAAAACTTAGAAATGTTTTCTAACTTTTCCATCTCGCTTTTTAACAATTCATCCATTTTTGCTTCTTTGTCTTGGATTTTATTTTGCATTAAAGATAAATTATTATTTTTTTGCTCTAATGCATCGTCTCTTTTTTGAAGCAATTCTTCTCTTTTGTCCAAGGATTTTTCCCTATCTAAAAGTCGATTTTCTGTAAGCATTAAGTCGCTTTTTTTCTCTTTAATCTCTCTATCTGCTTCTAATTTGAGTTTATGAGATTCCTCTTTAAGTTCTAAAAGGGTGTCTCTTCTATGCTTATCAGCTTCTTTCTTAGCTTCTTGAAGAATTTTTTCAGCTCTCTTTCCAGCACCAAAGCCAGTGATCGCTATTATGATAAAGGCAATAATTACGCCAAGAATCAATCCAATAATGAGAAACAATATGGATCCTGTTGTAATTTCCATATTTTCCTTCACTTTCTATAAATTGTAGATTTGACTTTTTTATCTACAATTTAATTATAATTTATTTGTATATATAAATCAAGACTCTAAAAATTTAACTAAAAATAGAGTTGCTCGATCTTCTTTTGATGTTAAAGTTCTTTTTTAAATCATCGTATGCACAGTCAATAATTCTTCCGTTTTTTCTATAATAGTCCAAAATTTGTTCAATTATAGAATCCTTTTTAGGTGATGGAACAATCGATATAAGCGAGGCAACAAAATCTTCAATAAGAGGATCTATAGTCGTCGAACTTATGGTTATTATAAACCCTTGTCTATACAGTTTTTCTTCAAGAATTTGTAGTTCTTGTGCTTGACTCGGTGTCATAAATGCTGGTATGGATATTTCAGCTAGGTTTTTAGTAGTATCATTAAATTCTAAGTATACTTCTATATTATCATTAGCAGTATCAGCGATGTCGTCGAGTTGTTCATCTAGTTCCATATCATATATGTCATATGGACTACCCAAACCTAAAAGATTTTTTAATGCTAATTTTTTTAAGCTTTCGTGACTATCTATTTGACCAGTCTCATCTGTTACATATATAGCTTTATTTGGAGTAATAATGCCTATTCCAATCGACCCTTTAAAGGCATCGACTTTTCTTTTTGCAAGAGGTAGCATCTCTTCAAAAGATCCCACATAAACATTGCAATTAACGGGAATGTCTAATACATTTTCTAAACAATTTTTCTGAGCTAAGTATAATTTTAGATAAGTTTCTTTTATTTGTTGTGGTAGTGTAAATTTAAATTTTCGTTCTATACGACTAAACTTTTTTTCTAAACTTTCTCTACTGATAACACCAATATATCTCGACAATAGATATTTATAAGTTTTTGGAAATTGATCTACAAAATTTTGAACGTTCGTATCTATACTTTGACAATTCCCTCTAATGGCAGAAAGCGCTAAGGGGGTGCAATACGGTTTACTAATCGACAAACAGCAGTTATCGAAAAGCGGGAACAAGTCTACCCTTCCATCAGCATACTCTATTATTTGCCAATTTTTAGGATGTCGATCTAGCTCCATCATTATTACATCTACTATAAACATCTTAATTAATTTATAGGATAATTTTTTTACAATTTCGTCACAATTTTCTCTATCTCGATAGCGAATTTTTAAAGCGCATATAATATCGACGAGGTTATTGTTTTTCAAAGTTTTTTTTAGCTCTTCTGAACTTTTAATACTACATTCAAAACCGGATTCTGATAATACTGTCATCCCACATATGACACTTGCATCAGCAAAATCGTAGTATTCGGATAATACGCCTGTTAGAGAGCCCAACTTAGCTATATCTTGATGTAGACATATTACCCCTAATTCATCACACGTCTCTTCATATAACAACTCATCATATATATTTGCGATCGCTTCTCTTTTGAAAAAATATTTCTTCCCTTCAAACGAAAATCGAAGATGAAGTATTTGTCTGTTATATTTGTACTTTATTATTTCGACATCACGTCTATTAGACAGTATAGAATATATTTTTTGGATATCAGCATCTTCTCTGATTCCGAATATACTTCCTAAGTTTAGAAAACCTTCAATTCTTTGCATTTTAAAAACCCCTTTGGTAGATGGTTATTATACTCATTTTTTTTTAAATTGCAATAAAAAAAATTGGGTTTACCCAATACTTTTTTCTTTTTCATAAGGAAGTGTGTAGTCTTCGACTCTTCCATGTTCTAATAAGTACTTAAGACATGTATCTATGACATCGGCTTTACCGCTTTTTCCGTTAAAACTGTATTCTTCTGTATCATATTCTAAACCAGTTCGTGGATCTATATTGTCTATTAAAAAAATTACACTCACGTCATCTTTTACTAGTAATGGTCTCAATTTTTGCAGTTCTCTATATTCAAAGAGTGTTATAACTGCCGGAACAAAGATAAATGCCTCTTTTGAATCTTCTCTATAGATATGATGTATAGTGATAAAATCTTTAATGTTAAACCTTTTGTTTAACGTTTCTAACATATTTTTATCACACAGTTCTTCTGGACTTCCAATTCTAAACATCTTTTTTAAAAGTAAAAGTGCTAGATATGCATGTCTGTTTATTCTTCTATCAAAATGGATTCCGTGTCTTATTTCATCTGGAGAAATGACACTTATTCCGAGTTCTTCTGTATAATTAGCTAGTTATTTTTTCATGAGAAATTGTAAGTCTTCTAACTCACACTCTAGAATGTCACAATTCGGCATATTCTACACCTTCTTTCTATTTTAAGAAAATGGACTTTCTAGTCCATTAAAACATTAGTATATATTTCTGTAACGTCTTCTATTTCATCTAACATTTTATAAAGTTTCTGAAAGATTTCTAAGTCTTCTCCTTCTAAACTTATCTTTTCTTTAGGATACATACCGATTTCATCTATCTCAAGTTCTGCCCCTTCGATAAGTGTCTCTATTACATCTTTTACTTTAGATGAATCTTTAGCATCTGCAGTTACAACTAGAATTCCGTCTTCGTTTTCTAAGTCGTGAATTTCAATTCCAGCGTCTAACAGTGCTTCGAACAGTTCCGATTCTAAATCACTTTTTACTCCGACTATACTCAGGTGATCATAGTTATATAAAACACTATTAGAAACTCCTAAGCTTTTATGAACTTTGTTAAATGCAGCTCGCACTTCGCCAACGGTTCTATTGACATTATCTGTTAAAGTTTTGATCACTAATGTGCTAGCTCCTGGCCCGAATCCTTCATAGATAACTTCCTTGTAGTCTTCTTGACCTGCACCTTTTGCTTTTGCTATTGCCCTATCGATTATTTCGTTAGGCACTTGTTGTTTTTTAGCTTTAGCGACAACTCTT
Organism: uncultured Bacilli bacterium; assembly: GCA_910587535.1. GTDB lineage: Bacteria > Bacillota_I > Bacilli_A > RF39 > UBA660 > RUG11867. Next base: position 14,323 of record CAJUKM010000020.1, on the reverse strand, counting down.
TTCAGTTCGACGTTGCTTTCAATTTCGGGAACTCCCTTTTTACATGCTAAATAGATCTCTTTAGCAAAAGTAGTATAAATTTTTCCTCTAGCCGCACCATTTTTTTGAATGCTAGCTTTTCTTACTTCGAATGCTCTTCCCATCGGAACACTTCCTTTTCTAATATGTTTTAATTATATAATTTATATATAATTTTTACAACCGTTTATATTTTGGTATGGCCCGAAAGTTCGCCATATTTGGAAACTTCGATATCGGATGCCGAAAGATACCTTGCAATCGTTTCTGGGTTGTCAAACATATATTTTCTAGCGATATAAATTCTAGTGTTTTTTTGATTTAGGGTGGCTAGCACTCCTTTTTCTAAATCGCTTAAAACATTGTTATATAACCAACTCATATGCAAATTTAAATCTAAATTTTTATAAGTTTCATTACTATAAAGTTTTATGCCTTCTGATTCTTCACTTTGTACTTGTAAGCCGATTTTTCTTATGAAATCTAAGTATGGAAGTTCTAACATCGGTTTAAGTTCTCTCCATAGTCTAACTGCAATAGAAGAATTAACATTGAGAAATTGCGCAATGGATTCTATTTTTTTTCTTTTTAATCCATATAATCCTAATGCATGGGATGCAATAATTCTAGGAAACAAGTTTAAAGCTTGCAATTTCTTTTCTAATTCATAACCATCTTCTTGACCAATTAAGCATTTTCCAAATTGGAGATTCAATTCTGTTGCAACAGAAGCAGTAATATATTGTGTGAGATATATAAATTTTAAATCTCTTTCATCTCTATTTTTTTGTGCGCTTATTTTGTCTAATGGCAATGAAAATATATCTTCTAATTCAGTTAGATATTCCGAAAAATTTTTCTTATACATATTTGGTATGTCACTAGGTTTTTTTGCCCTAGACATGTTTGCAAAAAATACTCGAAGTTTATCTGATAACATGTACATTTTATATCCAAAGGCAGGATCTATTAAAAATCTATTTACTGATCCAAGCTTTTTAAAATATTCGTAGGCAAACATTGGAAAAGGAAGTTTTAAAATTTCTAAAAGTGGAGACATTTTGCCTTCTCTAAGGTATCTTTCCACTTCTTCAAGTTCTTGGCTGCTTAAAACTTGACTTTTTTCAGTCCATTCTAATATATCGTGAAATCTATACATTTCTATCGATTTTTTTTCTTCTGGTGTCATTTCGATACTTCCTTCATCTTTTTTTGAAACATTTCTGTTGCATTTTTGACTTCTATTAAGTCCATTAACAAATATTCCATCGTTTCATGAGAATTTCCAAAAAAATATTTGTTCGCTATATAAGCCATTAGACTTCTATTATCGAGTGACTGTAATATCACTTTTTCTATACCACCTAACTGTGAAACAGTGAAGGCAACAGATAACTTTAAATCAGTTTTTTTTAAGGCTTTTTTATTAGAATATCTACGATATTCTTCTACTTCATATTCTTTATCGATTAAACCGATAGCATTTTTAAATTCGCCCAAAGTTAAAAGAGCTGTATTTAGAAATATTTCTGTTATAGATTCAAGTGAAGAACATGGAACATCTAGATCTTCGGCTATATCTTTTACAGATAAATAGTCGTACCCATGTAGACCAAATAATCTTATAAAAGCTGCCCTTGCCGCTGGATTCAAACACATCATTTTTTCTTCTAATGCATAACCTCTGTCGATTCCTGTTCTAAGCCAATCTGCCGTAAAAATCTCTGCTTTACTAAGACCTAATCTTATGGCTTCTTCTCTATCAATATATTGGCTTAAATGGACCATCTTTTTGAGGTATATCAAATTAAGAGTATGAGCTGTAACTAAATATTTTCCTAATGGAACTTGAAGTGTGGTATGTATACTGCGCATTTTTTTATTATATTGACTTTGTATTTTAGAATCTGCGACATAGTCTAGTTTACCTTTTATGTTCATTGCAAAAAATACTAACTGTTCTGTATTTAATAAATAAAGTTTGTATCCTAAAGCAGGATCTTCTAGATACTTTTTTGCTTTTTCCCAACCTTTTATATATTCTGTTATAAACTGAGGAAATGGTAGCATAACTAATTTAACTAAAGGATCTGGAATACCATTTTCTAAAGAAAACTTTACAGACGCAGCTTCTCTGGGAGATAAAACTGCAGATTTTTGTATCCATTCACTTATATTAAACTCTCTAAACATACTTAGAGATTCCCTTCTTAATTCTTGCAAATTTCTTTTAGATTCTTCTCTTTTTTCTGGCATAATTAAGTCCCCCCTTTTTTCTAGAAATGATATTCTAACATATATTTTATTAATGGTCAACAATTTGTAAAAAAATCTATTTTATGCTATTATACCAGTTCTGAGGTGGCGTTTATGTCAGAAGATATGTTAAAAGTTATAGCTAGTGTAGATAGGAGTTGGCCTCGAGACTATATTATAAGGTTTTTGTACATCAATTTAGCTTATTGTTTCGAAAGAGATATACATTTTTTTCTTGCTACAAAGGAAGAACAGTTGGCACAATATAAAAAAGGTTTTATAAAACATGAGAAGTACATCGTCTGTAGCACTTTAATCGATCATTATATAAAAGCATTAGCTGTATTTGGCATAAAAGCTAGAAAGATTACAGCGACTTCTACGCAGATTCCATTATTTGCTATGATTGTTGAGGGGCAATTAGGATATTATTTTTTGGATCCATTAAACGATTTATTCCGCATTCAATATGGTTTAAAAACTTGCTATTTTGGAAGACATAGTCCATATAAATTAGTGAAAGATAATCATCCATATTTACGATCTATAGATGAAGATTATTTAAAGAAGATAGATAGCGATTTAAAGGTTCATCCTAATAATATAAATACTTCAGATATTTTTGATGTTCTTAGAGAAGAGATGATCGTAAGAAGTATTTCGAGCCGATTTTTTGATGTTGACCCAAATGATTCATACGGATTGACTATCAAAAAACTGGAATTTATAAAAGACCATTTAATAAACTTGGGAAAAGTTGAAGGAATCATTGAAAGAAATATGATGTACGGATTTATCAGAGGTAAACTTTTTGACAGATTAGAAAGATCACATACTGACGTCGTTTTCAATTTTGACGAGCCTTTTAATATAAAAACTAATTTTGTGGTAAGTTATCCCAATCATGAACAAATAGTTTTTGAAGATTATACGGACTCAAAAGGACAATTTAAATTAGAACGTATAAAATAAAAGGAGTGTTTTAATCTCCTTTTTTTAGCGTCGTTTCTCCTATTCCGTAGTGTTCACGAATTCTATTTTCGATTTCTTCTGCAACTGATGTATTTTCTTTTAAATATAGCTTAGCGTTTTCTTTTCCTTGACCGATTTTCTCACCATTATAGGCATACCATGCTCCACTCTTATCGACAACCCCGATTTCAGAACCTATATCTAAAAGCTCACCCTCTTTAGAAACGCCTTCTCCATACATTATATCTACCGAAATGTTTTTAAAAGGTGGCGCTACTTTATTTTTTACTACTTTGACATTCGTCTTATTTCCGACTACTTGATCGGCATTCTTAATCTGTTCTCCTCTTCTAATATCTAGGCGGACAGAAGAATAGAATTTTAAAGCTCTTCCGCCAGGTGTGGTTTCTGGATTACCAAACATTATACCGACTTTTTCTCTCAGCTGATTTATGAATATTGCCGTAGTTTTCGTTTTATTGATAGTACCAGACAGTTTTCTGAGCGCTTGACTCATCAATCTCGCCTGTAATCCGACGTGAGAATCTCCCATTTCGCCTTCTATTTCGGCTTGTGGAACTAAGGCAGCAACAGAATCGATGACTATCAAATTTACAGCTTCACTTTTAACCAAGGCATCCACTATCTCTAGGGCTTGCTCACCGGTATCAGGTTGGCTAAGTAGAAGTTCGTCGATGTTGACTCCAAGACTTTTACTATATACAGGATCAAGGGCATGCTCGGCATCTATAAATGCTGCTCTGCCTCCTCTTTTTTGACATTCAGAAATCGCCTCTAAGGCAAAAGTCGTCTTTCCACTAGACTCAGGACCAAATATCTCTATTATTCTACCTTTTGGATATCCTCCAACACCTAAAGCGATGTCTAGACTTATAGAACCAGTCGGAGTTGCTTCGACTTGGATATGCTCTTCGCTTCCCAACTTCATTATGGCACCTTTACCGAACTGTTTTTCTATTTGAGCCATCACTTCTTCGAGGGCTTTATCTTTATCATTATTCGCTGTATTTAGCTGTTTTTTCATAAGTTAACCTCCATGTTTCAATTTTAAACTACCCCTTTTTGTTTGTCAAACATTTTCCTTTTTCTAGACCTCTTCACTTATTATTATACCGTGTAAAACTGACATTTCTCATTTTTCTAGTATTTTATAGAGCAGAATGATATAATAATTGTGGTGATTAAGATGAAAACGACGTTTTCGATCGTGCTATGTAAATTCATCACTGCGATATGTCGATTGTTTAGAAAAAATGGAACGGTATATCCCGGGAATTGGGTTTTAAAATTCGATAAACATCCTTTGGATGACATAATATATCCTAAATATGTAGTAGTAGTAACTGGTTCATCCGGAAAAGGATCGACTGTCAGTATGCTCGCGCATATTCTTGAGGGAAATGGAAAAAAAGTCGTGTGGAACAAAAGCGGCAGCAATATAAAAAACGCTATCACGACGTTAGTTCTCAATAATACTAACACTTTTTCACATAAACTAGATGCCGACGTTTTGCTATTAGAGATGGACGAGAGATTTATCTCTGGTACTTTTAAAAAAGGTATAATTACGCATTTAGCTATAACAAATATAACGAGAGACCAACCTGCTAGAAATATACATCCTCTAATCATATACGAGAAAATCTTTGAAAGTGTCGACGATGACGTCCATCTAATAATTAATACCGATGATCCTCTTTTAAATCGCGCTAAATATGTGCACGGTGGAAAGATTACGACGTATGGTATAGAGTCTACCAAGTATGACAGCATTACAGTTCCAAATTATGCAGTTGACTTTGCATATTGTCCATCATGCCATAACAAATTAAACTATGATGCATATCACTATGGACATTTGGGAATATACGAATGTCCCAGATGTTCTTTTAAAAGAGGTAAAGTAGACTATGAAGCAGAAAAAGTAGACTTAGAAAAAGGAATTTTTGAGGTCCAAGGCAACAAACTTAAACTCAATAAAAATGTCTTTTTTGCAGTTTACTATACTCTACTTTCATACACGATATGCGATTTAATAGGTATTAAAAAAGACGGCATACTTTCAGAGATCAACGAAAAAGTCATGGTAAGTAAGAGAATGAAATCTCAATCACTCGATGGAAGAGTTATCGAAATGCTCGAATCAAAAAATGAAAATGCCCTTTCGTATTTACAGTCTCTAAACTATATCAAAAGACAAAATGGTAAAAAAACCGTCGTAGTAGGTTTTGAAAATGTAAGTAGACGATATAGATATAACGACTTATCTTGGCTTTGGGATGTAAATTTTGAACTTTTAAACGACGATAAAATAGATAAAATCTTTTGTATAGGTAGATTTAAATACGACGTCGCCGTGCGTTTAGATTATGCTTCAATTCCAAAGGATAAGATAATATTAGTGGAAGATATGAACGATTTATTAAGTATGATAAAAGACTATAGTGAGGGAAATATATATACTATGGTATGTTTCGATATGACCGAAATTATAACTAAAATGTTGAAGGAGTGGCAAGATGAAAAAAACGATTAAAATTGCTCATCTCTATTACGATCTCATGAATCTATATGGAGAGTCTGGAAACGTAAAAGCTCTAAAAAAATTTATCGAAAGACAAGGAATAGATGTCGAAATACATTTTTTGACTATAGACGATAAGATCGATTTTAAAAAATACGATTTTTTCTATCTCGGTGCTGGCAGCGAAGAAAATGAATACATCGTTTTGAGCGAACTTAATAAGTATCGGGGTGAAATTAAAGAAGCCATCGAAGATGGAGTGATGTTTTTAGTAACTGGTAATGCTTTAGAGTTATTCGGTAAAAAATTGAATCTTAAAAACGGAAAATCTATAGATTGCCTAAATACCTTTAGTTTTAATGCTATAGAAGCAGATGAACGGATCATCGGGGAGCTTTTTTATAAGTGTCATGAATTAGAAAAAAACAATACTGTCGTAGGTTTTAAAAATTGCAGTTTTAACTTAGTTAATAAAGATTATGAAAAACTTTTCGATTCATCCGATAATATACACTATAAAAATTTCTATGGCATGATGTTCGTCGGCCCCGTTTTGATAAGAAATCCTTATTTCACCGATCACATTTTAAAAACTTTATTCGAACAACACGGACTTACTTATAGGACTGACGATAATTCTATAGAATATGTAGCTTATAAAAAATATATAGAAAACTTTGTAATTAATGATAACTTGGACTAGCATGTGCTAGTCTTTTTTGTTATAATGGTTTATGATAGGAAGTGAATTTATGGAGCCTGTACATATAGTTACAGAAAAGGATAACATAAGCGAATTAGTGCTGATGCCAGGCGACCCCCTGAGAGCCAAATTTATAGCAGAAAATTTTTTGGAGGACGCAGTGCTCGTCAACGATGTCAGAAATATGCTCGGATACACTGGCACATATAAAGGCGTTCGAGTAACGGTAATCGGTTCTGGTATGGGAATACCATCTATCGGTATCTACTCCTACGAGTTAGCCAAGTTCTATGGCGTAAAAAAGATAATACGTGTCGGAAGCGCTGGCGCTATGAGAGAAGATGTCCACGTCAGAGATATCGTCGTAGCCGATGAAGCCAGAAGCGTCAGTTCGTATGCTTTAGCCTATAATGGAGATGCGAGTAATACTAAATATGCTAGCAAAAGTTTATTAGAAGATATTAGAGCTTCTGTTCCCGCCGGAGTAACAGCTCATTTCGGTTCGGTCATCACAAGTGACGTATTCGACGTCTACTCTGGTAGTATCGAAAGATCTCTAGAGATGCTCGATTATCGCGATTTCTTAGCTAGCGAGATGGAAGCATTCGGGTTATATTTTATCGGAGAATTGACCGGTATAGAAACAGCAACTATTTTAACTATAACTAATAGCGAGTTCACTCCTTTAGAAGATCTCTCACATAGCGAGAGAGAACAATCACTCAAAGACATGATCATTTTAGCGTTGGAGGCAATTATTAAATGAAAAAATATGAAAGTTTAAAAAAGGTGGATTTACATTGTCATTTGGACGGATCTTTAAACGTAGAGAGAGTTTCTAAATGGACTAGAAAGGAATTAGATGAGGTAAAGGATCTTCTTACGATTAATAAAACTGGCGATTTAAACGATTATTTGAGGCGATTTGAATTCCCTATCAGTCTACTACAGACTAAAACTCGTCTTAGAGATGCGAGCAAAGAATTGTGTTCTGATATGATAAAAGACAACGTCGTATATGCTGAGATAAGATTAGATCCTTTGGCACATACTAAGAAGGGACTCGCTTTAAGAGAAGTAATCGATGCAGTCCTAGAAGGAATACAGCTTACAGATTTAAAAGCTAAATTAATTCTATGTATGAAAAGAGAACGCGAATTCGAATTAAATAAATTAGTCATCGATACTGCAAAGAAGTATTTGAAAAAAGGCGTTGCTGCAATAGATCTTGCAGGTAGTGAGAAAGACTATCCTACTAAGAATTTCAAAGAGCTTTTTGCATATGCCAATTCGATCGGAGTACCTTTTGTCATCCATGCTGGTGAAGCTGGAACGTTTAAAGATATAGATGTCGCTATAAATGCAGGAGCAAAAAGAATAGGACACGGAGTTAAAGCTATAACAGATTATGAAACTATGGAGAAACTCAAAAAGCTCGATATTCCTCTCGAAGTTTGTCTTACTAGCAATTTAAATACTGGTTTATATCCTAATTACCCTTCTCATCCAGTACAAAGACTGATAGACTCTGGAGTACCTGTTACGATATGTACAGACAACAGAACTCTTTCTGATACAACCCTTACCGATGAATATAACGTACTAAATAGATATTTCGGATTTACTATCAAAGATTTTAACGAGATGAATAAGCTAGCCATAGCACATGCATTTTTAAATGATAAAGAAAAAACCGAACTATTGAAAAAATTCTTATAAAAAAAGCCCTTAAAGGGTTTTTAAAATGTCATAAATTTCTGTCCACGAATTTGCTCTTCTGACTTTTTCAGACTCATATTCTCTATTTGCTTTCGTATCTAAAAGTATTATTTTAGTTATCTCTTTTAATCCTTCAGCACAAATCGGCGAATCTTCGATCATGACATCTATCTTTAATCTTTTAACCGCTTTCGTCTTAGGGTATTCATCATGAACTATTTCGTCGAATATTATACCGTTTTCTAAAAGGTAATTTCTCGTAGTAGATTTGTAGTTTTGTTTGGACAATATTTGATGTTCTTCATGGGGTTTTCTTCCCGATATTATGAAAATCTTATTTCCTTCTTCGTGCAGTTTTTTAATATACTCCCGGGCGTTTTCCCTAAGTGGAGCTAATGTATTATAGTCTACCGAGTGGTTTTTCCAAAAGATTTCGTTTTTTTCTTTAGAGGATGATAAGATCTGAGAGACTTCTAAATTCGGGTCGTTTTCGATTTCTTTTAAAAAAAATTTGGCGCCATTTTCTCGTACATACTTTTCCGTATCTACGATGACACCGTCTATATCTATTCCTATATTCATGTCTATTTTTGAAGCCTATTTATGTCTCTCATCATCTGATTTATCTGCTTTTGGCTAGGTTTCCTTCCCATACCACTCATAAGTGTCTCGATCATTTTTTCGTTTATAGGTGGATTTTCTGTCATATATTTCTTCATCATATGTTTCGCTAGAAAGAAACCTGTGATAAGACCTATTATCAAACCTAAAAGTATCAATAAAATATCTTGTAACATTTTTGTCATCTCCTTAGAACAATTATACTAAACAAAAACTTTTATGACAACCAAAAATAATCTCTCGATGTGAAATCAACGACGAAAAGATTGGGAATGTTTTTTAAAGTTTCAAAAAACGTCGGGTTGTTGAGAGTTGACTTAAGTTTTAAGTAGGTCTTGTTTACAGTCAATTTTGAAGATTCGTCTGTGAAATAGTTATTGATTATGTGTGCATTGTTAAATTTGGTATAATAGTCTGACTCGGACAGATGATTGAAAATCGACATATTTAACGAAATAACATCATTTTTATCGCATACTTCTTCGTAAAGTCTTGTTGCAAGTAAAACATCACTTCTATCCATATTGTGTATGTTATCGAGCGCTAGATACAAATTATATGGCTTATTTTTTGTGATAATTTTGAATTCTTTATTGATTTTAAATATGTAGAATGTTCTCATTACCTTTTCACCAAAAAAATCTTATCATATGTGACAAGATTTTTTTGTCGAACGATCGACTATCTACAAAATATCGTCAAATTTTTTATCTTCTGGTGTGACGGTATATACGACGTGTTCAGAGATAGCTCTATTAATAAGATCTTCATATTCTATCTCTTTTTCGTATTCTAAACATTTTTTTAGCTCTGGATTTATCACCGGATGATCTGGTACAAATATAGTACAGCAATCTTCATAAGGAAGAATACTTGTCTCATATGTGTCTATCTTTTTAGCTAAATCTATGATCTCAAGTTTATCTAGACAGGCAACTGGTCTTATGACAGGCATGTCGACTACTTCATTTATGACACTCATACTCGTTAAAGTTTGACTAGCTACTTGCCCTATCGATTCGCCATTTATTATGATTTTAGCATTTACCCTTCGCGCAATCTTCTCCGAGATCCTATACATCATCCTTCTCATGATCGTAATCAAGTATTCATGAGGAATATTTTTATATATGGTCTCTTGTATTTCTGTGAAATTTACGACGTGAAGTTTTATATAATTCGAATATTTACTCAATATCCTAGTCAGTGTCTCTACCTTGTTCTTAGCAGCTTCACTAGTATGTGGTGGACTTTCGAAATATAGGCACTCTATTCTAACTCCCCTTTTCATAGCAAGATATCCCGCTACTGGAGAATCTATTCCACCAGATAACATCAACAGTCCTTTCCCCTGTACTCCTAGAGGATATCCATGTAACCCTCTATATCCTTCGAAATAAATATACGATTTGTCGAACCTTATTTCGACGTCTATCATAGTATTCGGATTGTGCACATCGACAGTTGAACCGGGAACTTTTTTTAAAACTACTCCACCTAGAATTCTGCTTATATCCATAGAAGTTAACGGATAGTCTTTGTAGCTTCTTTTAGTGCGCACTTTAAAAGTATCGATGGTTTTGTCTTCTAGTAAGTTTTCCAAGTTCTTTTTTAAATCTTCTATATCTATCGAATCGTATTCATAACCTATTACTATCTCGTGAATTCCAAAGATGTTTTCTAGTTTTTCTCTAATATCTTCTAGTTTTTCTGAAAAGATAAACATCCTGCCACTGTCGTATTCGATATTGTAGTCTATTCCTTTTAAACTACTCTCTATGTTTTTTTTGAGAGTTTTGATGAAGAATTTGATATTATCCTTTTTTGTTGTAAGTTCACCATATTTTATTATTATGAGTTTTTTCATCTATATATCACCGAGTTCCAGTAGCTTATTATACACTATATCGAAAGAATATAGAAATTTATTTATCTCGTCGAAACTCGTCATGTGAGAAAGGCATATTCTAAGAGAGGTCGATGCCCTTTTTTCGTCATTATATACTGCCATAATCGTACTAGACATCGTACCTTTAGAGCAAGCCGTATTAGAACCGATGTAGATATCTCTTTTCTCTAGAGCATGTATAAATGTCTCTGGCTTAATATACATTAGACTTATGTTAAAAATGTGAGGTATGGAATAGTTAGTTTTATTTATCTTTATTTTAGGATATTTAGCTATAGTTGTACTCAATTTGTCGTTTAAAAGTTTTACAACTGACTCATTTTTAGAGACACCTGAGACCGCAATACGCAAAGCTTTTGAAAAAGCTACGATTAAAGGTAGATTAGGGGTCCCACTTCTCAGCGTATTATCTGATCCGTATATAATCGGTTCGAGGTTTACTTTTGAGCTCTTATATAGCATACCTATTCCTTTTGGACCGTAAATCTTGTGACTAGTAATCGAAGCCATGTCTACATCATGTAAATTTACCGGAACTTTACCAACTGCCTGTGTCATGTCTGAGTGTAAAACTGTATTCTCGTTTTGCTTCTTAATTATCTGTCTTAGGGTTTTTAAAGGTTGACGCAAGCCTAGTTCACTATTTACAGCAACTATACTTACGAGAATAGTATCTTCTTTTACTTTGTTCTTTAAATCTTCAAAATCGATCAATCCTTGTTCGTCATTGTTTACGTACGTGATTGTGAATCCTAAAGATTTTAGATGATCGCAAATCCCATAGATAGATGGGTGTTCTAGTTTCGATACTACTATATTTTTCCCTTTGTTTTGGTTTATAAGTGCATATCCTATAAGTGCTAGATTGTTCGATTCAGTAGATCCGCTAGTATATATAATCTCTTCTTCTTCGATAGCTAAAACGTCACTTATCTGCTTTGTCGCGCTTACCATAAGTTCATGAGATTTTTGACCTAGTGAGTGAAGAGAATTTGGGTTACCTATATAGTCTTTTGTAACTTTCACATAACTGTCTAATACTTCTTTACTAACCGGAGTCGTTGCCGAATAATCTAAATATATCATATAAAATTCACCTACTTTATTAGTATAACACACCTACTAATTATTACCAACTGTTTTGAATAAGAAAAAGGCAAAGTTGCCTTTAATATTAATTAATGGTTTAATTTAGTAACGATAGATTAATTAATAAACGTTGTGTGTTAAAATATTATCTCTTGTAACAAAGTAATTATGATTATTTTTAACTTCAAAATTATATACTTTGAAATCGCCTTCCTTAACAATTAAAGATTTAATTTTAACTTTATCTCCTAGATTATTCTGGACATATTCACCAACTTTGAATGAATCGATTCTTCGCCAATCTTTAGAAATCGGATCATAAAATCGATGATTTCCTGTTACATACATCATAGTTTGATCTTCTAATAGAACCTCAAGGATCACATTGGTCTCGTGACTTATTAATTGAGTTACCTCATCAATTTCTACTTCTTCAGTTTTTTCATTATAAGAGTATACTTTATCTCCAGATTCTATATCTTGAATATTCTTATATCCATTAGGTGTATATATCAATGTATCAGCGAGGAAACAAACTTCCCATATAGCATATATTGTATGATCAGCTTTGTTTGTTATTGGAGTATCAGAATTAATTTTAGTTCCGCCAGATTTTTCAGTATAATATCCATAATAACTGGCGAGGGAATCATTATTTGGTTTAGTAAGTTCTCCATAAGTACCATTAGGATCTAATTCAATAGTTTTTGTTTTAATGTCTGGACTTCCAAAATAACCACTGCCTGCATTTAAAGTAACAGTAATAGTCGCTCTTTCCCAATGGGCAAATAAAGTCTGATTAGATGTGAGCGATACTTGAGTAGACGATACTACTTCAGTTCCTCCAGTGGCTGCAGTGAACCATCCTAGGAAACGGTATCCACTGTATGTAGGTGTCGGTAGGTCTCCATATGTCGAATCGTATGTCACAGTTTTACTTTGTGTTGTTGTTACTCCACCATTCGCATTGAATGTTACACTGTATGTCTTTGGGGTATAGTTTGCCCTAAGGCCTGAGTTTCCAATACCCATCGTATAAGTTGTTCCACTTATCGATCCACTTCCTGTATTAGTCCAGTTTGTAAAGTTGTATCCTACTTTACTTGGTGTATTTATAGTTGTACTTGCTCCATAGTATAAGTCTAGACTTGTCGAGCCTGTATAAGTTCCACCGTTCGGATCTATCGTAAGGGTGTATCGGTTTCTATCGTAGTTATAGTTTACTACGTTTAATGTCGGTGGATTACTGTTGTCGACTCTTATTGTAAGTGTCTGTTTGTTTGGTGCAGTAAAACCTTGATAGGTTTTGGTCTCGGGACTAATAGTACTTCCAAATGCTGCTTCTCCTTCATCTGTATCTGCACTCACTAGAGTATATCCACTTCCTGATGTGTTCATCTGATTATGGTATACGATATATTTATAGTTGTTTACTACGAATGTAGATGTTATTGTTATATCTTTTGCCTCTGTTAAAGTGAATGTATTTCCATCGAGAGTTCCACCTGATGTGTTCCATCCAGTGAATGTATAACCTTCTTTTGTAGGAGTAGTGAGTTCTATAGAACTGTTATAGTCTACTTCTTCTACTCTTCCATCTATAGAGACATTATACTTGTTGACTGTCCAATTAGCCGTAAGGGTTGAATTAGAGATACCCATACTGAAGGTGTTACCATTAAGTTCAGAAGATACTCCATCTATACTCCAACCTGTAAAAGTATATCCATCTCTAGTAGGATCTGGAACTTCTAAAGTTTCATCGTTTTTGAGTTGGTATTCTTGAGGAGAAGTGAATTCTTGCCATACTCCTCCGTTCATATCTACTTTTAGAGTATAGTATCTATACTTCTTCGGTTGTCCTACGTTGAACTCTGTAGTGAATTGAGCAGACAAGTCACTTGTCTGGTCTACGTCATCTAAATTGTTTAGAGTTATATCCAAGTTATAATAGTATGTCTTACCAGCAGGAACTGATAGTTCACTTGCTAGTGGTCTAGATACTGGAGTAGCAGAAGTTGGCATATTTGTTTCTTCTACTATTTTAGTATAAGCTCCATCTTCTGTTTCCGAGTATGAAAGACTATACGAGAGACTCCTATCTAAGTATGTGTTTACAAAGTTATCCCAATCTAGACTTAGTGATGTCTCTAGGGAACCAGTATTCTCGATCACGAACCTTTTAGTGACTGTCTCTCCAAAACCCAGTTTTGCATTTATCCCATTATCCCCATCTGAGAATGTGAGAGCCATGTTACCCATAGACAAGTTTGATTTAAAAGGATCTTCTATATTATTTCCTAATCCTGCAATATAAGCAAAACTTGCCAATACTCCCACGAATACTATAGTTACTAGACATATTGCTAGTACTATTTTCTTCTTTGTGTTTCTTTTTTCTTGCATACAAAAAGTCCTCTCTTCCGCCGGACTTCTCTTTTATCCGGACTTCTCTTTTATCCGGACTTCTCTTTTATCCGGACTTCTCTTT
>CAJUKM010000019.1 GCA_910587535.1 uncultured Bacilli bacterium | reverse complement strand
TTTTCATTTACACTGGCATCACTCAATTCCGGTTTCATTTTATAATATAGAGAAATTATAAAAATATATGTGAATGTCTTCCGAAAATAAAAATGCCGTAAATACTTATAAATAAAGGTTATAACGAATTTTAAAAACTTATAAAAGTTACTTAAAAATCCACAAATTTTTTCATAAGTCAAAGTTATAAACGATGTCTTAAAAGTGTATATCAGAATTCGTTTTTATGGAATTTTTATTGCTTTTTTGCTATACTAATAAAGTAAGATGCAAAGAGGGGATTACCCATGGAAAATACTGCCGTAAAAAGAAGTTTTATTAAGAAATGGAAGAGACAAAATAAACCACTTAGATACCTGTTCTTAACGATATGTTTAGCCTATCTGATCAGTTTAGGTTTTTTCACATTCTCGATAATCAAACTTCCTGGCATCGAAACTCTTTTGAGAATAATAATCTTAACTGTCTTTTATATTCACGCGTTCATATTAGTGCTCGGTGGATTGATTTTACTGTTTACTAAAAAATATAATCGTTTTGTATTTTTATTGATACTTACATTCATCTATGTTCCGATATTGAGCTTATGTTCATACCACATAGATAAAACTTATAATATTATAGATTCAGTTCAAAAAAAATATGTAGAATATACGAGTGTTCTTCTCAGCTTAAAAGATAACGAAAACATAAAAAAGATAGGAATGATCAGTGCTAAAAATGACCCAACAGGCTATATCATTCCACAAGATATGATAAAAGAAAATAAAATAGCTAACGAAATCGTAGAATATGACGATTACATAAGTATGATAAGCGAACTCTACGATGGCGAAATAGACGCTATGTTCGTTGCAAGCTCCTACGTAACGATGTTTAATACCTATGAAAAATTTGCAAACATTGCTAACGAAACTAAAATCATCTATTCTAAAACTAAAGAATTAGAGAACGTCGACAACGTCACCTATTCCACTAAGAGTCTGACAGAACCGTTCACTATGCTTTTGATGGGCGTAGATTCTGAAGGAGATGGAATAGCGTCTAGTTCATCTTTCAATGGAGATACGTTGATGATGATAACGTTCAACCCAAAAACCTTAAATGCAACAGTATTTAGTATTCCAAGAGATACCTATGTTCCTATCTCTTGTAGAGGAGATGCAGAAAATAAAATAAATTCTTCTGCCTATGGTGGAACTAGTTGTGTAGTTAACACGATCCAAAATCTGACGGGAATCGATATAGATTATTATGTCAAAATAAACTTTACAGGAGTAGTAAATCTCGTCGATAATTTGGGCGGTGTTTCCCTAGACGTCCCTATCTCATTTTGTGAACAAGATTCTCAAAGAAGATTTGGAGAACATCTGATATGCCTAGAACCTGGTTATCAAAAACTTAATGGAGAACAAGCTCTTGCACTCGCAAGACATAGAAAAAGTTTACCTCTAGGAGACTTCCAAAGAGTCCAACATCAACAACTAGTAGTCGAAGCAATGCTTAAAGAGATAAAAAACATCGACAGTACCTCAGATTTCTATAAGATATTAGATGACGCAACTAAAAACATAGACACCAATATGTCTACTCCTCAAATATTATCGATGTATAACATAGGAAAAAATATTCTGTTGAGTTCTCTAAATAAATCGAACTCAATATCTATCGAGAAGACATACTTAACTGGTTATGATTTGACGATGTATATGGACAGTGCTAGAAGTTATATCTATACCTTCCAATACTATAAACAATCGCTTGATGACATAATCAAACTGATGAAAGAGAATTTAGAATTAGAAAAACCTGAACTAATAAAGACTTTCTCGTTCGACGCCAATGAAGATTATGAAATTCCAGTCACAGGAAAACAATATTACAACGAAAAAAGAAGAGAACTTCTTCCTAACTTTATTGGGCAAACAAAAGAGTTTGCCGAAAACTGGGCTCGCGAAAGAGGAATTGAAATAATATTTAAAGAAGAAGAATCTACAAGTCCAAATAATCAGATACTTAGTCAAACTGAACATGCTGGAAAATTGGTAGAAAAGGTTTCTTCTTTAACTATTACCGTTTCTAAAAATACTCCATCATCGGGCTCTAATCCTGGGGAGATAGAAGGACCTGAAACTCCCGAAGAACCTACAGGACCAGAAGAAATGTTACTTCCAGACTTCACTGGTATGTCGATTCAAGATTTTAATAAGTGGAAAAGTTCTTTAAAAGGGATGAATCTAGTTATTGATCTCATAGAATTATCTCCTGAAGATATATTGACTTTAGAGGGCATCGATTTACAAGAAAATACCATATATAAACAATCACATGAAAAAGACACTAAGTTGAGCGAAATCAGTTCTTTAAAAGTCTATTATTATAAAAAAAGTGTAGAATAAAAAAGGTCAAAACGAAAAAGGCCTTTTTTAATTTGAAACTTTAACTTATTCTAGAAAAAAGTACCCCTCAGTTTTAAATATGTTTTTAAACAGTAGAATGAAAAAAAGATGGAAATCTTAACGATTACGAAAGATAAATTGTATGGTTATTCTAAAATTTTCAAAATTAAAAATTATAAAAAACCAACTATAGAGTTTTTTTAGATAACGATTCGAATATGGGAGCTATTATCCAAGAAGAATTTGATGAAAAGAAGAAAGAATTATTAAATTTATAGAGAAAATGTGATAATAAAGGATTAAATATAGATTTTTAATTTTTATATATTCTTTTTTTTATGATGTTTTGCTATAATAATGTTAGAAAGAAGGTTTATTTATGAAAAAGAAAGCACTACTAGGAACTATAGTACTAGCTACTGCTCTATTTGTTGGAGGATGTGGAAAAACTGAGGAGCTAACTTGTACAAGAGAAGCTACCATTGCTGGTGGAGCAAAGATGTCTTTGAACTACAAAGTAACCCACAAGGGAGGAATCGTAAAACTAGTCGAAACTGAAGAAAAAGTTACTTCTGAAAATGAACAATATCTAGAGACATATAAGACTACGGTAGAAAGTCTTTATAGTCCATATGACGATGTAGAACATTACAATTACGAAGTAAAAATCGATGGAGATACATTGATCAGCAAAACTGAAATCAATTATGAAAAAATTGATACAAAAAAATTGATCGAAATAGATTCTGCTAATGAAAATCTTATCAAAAATGGAAAAATAAAAGTAGACGATATCAAAAGTGCTTACGAATCCATCGGAGCAACTTGTAAATAAAAGTTCATCGATTGAACTTTTTTTTTGATAAAACATGTGCTAATATAATTAGCTAAAAAAGGAGAAACACATGGAAGAACTTTTTAAACACATTTCATCTACGACTGATGTCCTGCCTTACAGAAATTATAGATTCTATGAACTTTTTAAGGAATTAGGAATTTTATATCTTGGAGACCTTCTAAATGAAAAGATGTTAGTAAGACTTGAGAGAGTTCTTCCTACATCTCAGATAAACGAAATTAAAGGATTCATAGCAATATCGAGATTTGTATACTTTGGCCAAGATCTCGATACTGAGTTTCTAGATAGTACTATTAAAAAAGACGATCCAGTCCCTTCAAATGAATTCTTAAAAAGTTTAGGATTCGATAAAAAACAGACACTGGAGATGAGATACTTTTTAAAAAGTTATCAAAAAAAAATAGCCACAGATTTATCCTTATATGACTATTTTCTTGCATTTATAAAATCGAGAAAGTGGCTAAATCTTAAAACGGAGATGATTGTTGGATTCTATACGTCTAATTACGAAAGAAAAAAAAGAGATAACAAAAGAGAATCAATTAAAGATGATTTTATATTATGCACATGTTTTCAACCGTTTTATGCATATTTTAAAAGTTTAGATATCGATTATCCTGAGTATCTCTTAGATGAAGAATATTTTAGAGTTATCAATAAAAATTGCTCTAAAGAACAAAGAGCTCAAATCGATAATTTTAGAAAACTCATAATAAGAAGGTGCCAAAGAGATACATCTTACATTTCAATTCTAAATATGACGATCATAGACTTCTCGAATGGAGATTCTAATAATCTTTTAGAAGAGCTTGGGTTTAATCCGATTCAAAAAAAATTATTTATGCATTATATTATGTTTTATACTGCTACACATCATACAAGATATGTTAGATTGATAGATATCTTTGCACATTATAAAAGATCACACTATGGCTTTAAGAACGATCTCGATACTATAACAGAATTCTATTTAAAAATATATGCTAGAGATAAAGAGCCAAATTATGAAGATGAAGAGAGAAAAGCGATTGAAAGACAAATTTATAATCTAGGCAAATTGAAAGCATCTTTAGAAAATCAAATCGACAAACTGGAAAACAAATTGAGAACAAAGAATACTCACAGTTTATAAAGATAGAAGGTATTTTTCTTATTATAGAAATTGAAATTGACTTATGATATAATTGATGATGAAATGAGGATACACTATTCTAGTCAATAAAACATTACGAAGATGACCCTAAAAAGTCATTAAAGAGCACATCTGTGAAACTTTTGGTGTTTGCTTCTTGCGCCCAGCTTGGGGTGGATGCTGAAAATGAAGAATCTATGGGCGATCGTAACGGCATACGGCAACCGTACCATTTATTCGTGGAGACCCTTCTTTGTGGGATATTCCTACAAACTGGGATTAAACCTATTTCTGGCGAAAGTTAGGGATAGCGTAGCTTGACTTGAGTGAAAATGTGGGGATTGATGACAGCTCTTTCTTTTGGTGTACATCAAATCGATCGAGTATTGCTTCATGAAACAGTTTTTGCAAAAGAGCCTTAGTAATATAATTTTATTGGGAGGAAAACTCCTAGAGTGGATATTGTTATAAGATTGCAGTGGTATCTAAGTGGCAATCAGGTAAGATTGCTCGGCAACGGCATTAGCTGATCATTAAAAGGGAACTGCTTAGTTAGTAATAACTTAGTTGATCAGAGGGAAATCCAACCTGACCTAAGAATCAAAGTTTATTATGATAATCTCCTCATTTCATATTTTTATGGTGAAAAATATATGAAAAAAATAAAAACCAAATATTCTTCAAAAGTAAAAAAAAATAACAGAGTATGGCATTTAGATAAAAACGTCATTTGGATAATTCAAGTTACAGTCATCGCCTTTTTAATTTCATTAGTATTATCTATTTTCTCAGATGCCCTGATATCAAATCTACCAGTCTTGATAAGCCTTATAGTACTTTTTGTATTTGTAGACTTAGGAATAATATTCGATATGGTTGGAATAAGTGTAACTGTAGCAGATAAAAAAGTATTTAACTCTATGGCCTCCAAAAAAGTAAAGGGAGCAAAAACAGCCCTAAAGCTTATCAAAATAAATTCAAAAGTATCGAGTTTTTGTAACGATGTAATCGGGGATATATGTGGCATACTATCAGGAGGTGCTGGGGTTACTATAGCGACTTCACTTTCCACTATGTACTCGCTCAATCCTGTATTTGTAACGTTGATAGTCACAAGCTTAATTGCGGCCTTAACTATAGGAGGAAAAGCGTGTGGGAAAAGCATCGCAATAAACAAAGCAAATCGCATACTATTCGTTTTTTCTAAAACACTAGATATAATAACTTTTAGAAAAGATTAGCCTTGTTTAATACCTGACTTAATCGGGTATTTTTTTGTTGCTTATAACCGCAACGCAAAGCTCTTATATTTCGACAAGAAAACTATTCAAAACTATGGAACTTTTCAATTCACTATATTAAACTTATGTCATAAAAGACATTAATAATTTGAATAACCGATCACTTCTTGATCTGTTAGATATATTTTAAGAGGAGGCGTTTAAAATGGACTAAGCTAAAAATTTAAAAGATCTATCATTTTAATTAGGAGGAAAAATATGAAAAATTTAAAAATTTTAGGACTAACACTTTTTTCTGTAGGATTACTTTGCATTAACACTACAGATATCTCAGCTTTAGACAATGTAGCATATTATAAAAATGAATCAGGAGCAACTTTAACACAAGAACAGTATGCAAAATTGAGTAAATTCTTTGATGAAGATACTCTAAATTCAATGACTCAGGATGCTTTTGACCTATTAAAGGATGAGGAAAACTTACAATCTGATACTACCGTTAAATATATTCAAACTGATGAATATTACGATAGAGATGGAAACCTCGTAGATAAAAAAGAAACCGAAGTATCAGAAAAAGAAGCATTAAACTACGTAGAAAAACCTAGTATAGAACCTTTTAACTGGAATATAACGCACACCACTAATATGAAAAGACTTACGATGAAAGTAACTGGGTCTAATTCAGTTAAAGCAACTACAATAACAAACACTTGGTTATCTATTCCAAAAGTTAAATCTTTCGATGTAATAGCGCTTCGTCCTGTAACTGGGGCTCTCCTTCTTCATTCTGGAAATGCTAGTATAAGTGGATATCAAAAATGGGATGGAAATGTAATAAACTATAATCGCAGCAGTGACAATACTAAAATAGTAGACAGTGTTCCAGCAGGTGTTGCTATAGCGATGAACGTAGTAGATAACACTAAATCTACTTTAGAATTATCTATGACATTAACAGCTGTTAACTCATATAATCCTTACAATATATATGGTACTTATCAACACGCCACTTCAGATGTTACATTGCAACAAGCACTAAATTTCAATTTCTCTTACTATGGACTAGGTAACTGTCTAGAATGGAAAAATGGAATTGGAAGCAAATATGATGGTATGCAAGGAGTTTACCTTTCATACAATCTAGGAGAGGAAATGGGTTTATAAGAATATCGCCTAATCTTACTTTACATGAAAAAAAATAGAAAAATACTTATAGTTTTAGCAATAGTTTCCTTAATAATCATTTACTTTTGTTACAAAATATTTTGTATAAAAAAATATAGTATAGGAGAGTTAAATACTAAAAATGCGGTTATCGCTGACACATGGGATATAAAAAGAGAACCTAAAAATAAAGAACTATTAATTTTAGATAATATAAGGATTAGAGATGACTTTAAAGAGTTTAAAATCGAAAAATCAAATAATACATACACTTTGACAAACACTATCGATGGACAAAAGGTAGGCTTCAAAATTATAGAATATACTACGCATATTGCCGGATTCAATAATCAATTTGATATACTTAACACGTCGATTAATAAGAATGATATAGAAAAATTCATAATAAAAAATAACTTTGAAAACGACGTCGAATTTATGAAGTATATTATTAACTATAAAGAGAAAAAGCCAAGCATATTTATGAGTATTAATGAAATAAAGATGAATTATGTCACTAAATTCCTTGCTAATAACGTTCTTCCCAAAGATAGTATATTCCACGAATTAGAAGGAAAGCATCTCGGTTACGCTATTGAAAACTCAAAAAATGTCGAAGTAAATATTTTGGATAGAAGCAGACGATATATTCTTTCTTTCCAAAAAAGCGATTATTTTACAGAAGATTATATTAAAGAGTTGCTAGGAACTATCGAAATAATATATTCAAAGAAAGAAGACTAAAATCTTCTTTTTTAGTTTATTTAATATAAATAAAAAATTCTCGTCCGAGAATTATAGATTTACTTGGTTGTCCCAGTTGGATTCGAACCAACGGAATGTCAGATTCAGAGTCTGATGCCTTACCACTTGGCTATGGGACAATATGCTCACTCATTTAAAGTACAATATCATTTTATCTCACTTTAATATCTTTTTCAATCAATTTCTAATAAATACAACAGACAAATAGCGATAGTTTGAGCAATTTTTGTCAGTTAAAATGAATGTCCTTTTAACGTTAATTATGATATAGAAAAAATTAAACAAAGTCCAAAAATAAAAAGCCTGCAAATAAAGGCTTTAAAATACATATTTGGTGACCTGTATGGGATTTGAACCCATGTATGTAGCCTTGAGAGGGCTATGTGTTAGACCGCTTCACCAACAGGCCATAAATGTCTATAAAAGACATTTTTTATTTTATCAGTTCGTCTGACAATTTGCAACTAGTTTTGGTCTACTTCGAGAGTTTTCTTTTTCTTCGGTTTAAATTCTAAATATTGACTGATAGCAAGGAATGTAAGACCTATAATGGCTATTCCGATCAAAACACTTTTTTGCTTGAAGAAATTTACGACAGCTCCCATAAATAAGACCTTACCTACAGCTCTACCTACGACGTTATCTGTACTTATAGCCTCATTATTTGCAGTACACTTTGCACATTTTGTAGTAACAGAATCTCCTGAAAGAGATACAACCTGATGTACCTTATAAGTACTATCTTTACCGTCAAAGTATAAGACTATATCTCCGGCTTTATATTGATCACCTTTTTTTATTATGATTACATCTTTAGATTCGAATTGAGGAGCCATATCATCGCTCTCTTGCATATAAAATACAAATCCAAATATCTCTGGTTGACCTTTTAACAATATTTTTAACTCTAAAAATGCCCATCCATATACTATTAGCAGCATGACTAACACAGTTAAGAATACATTTCCTAGAGCACGCAACAAACTTTTCAATTAAATCACCCCAATTCACTCTTTCCACACAGTTTATCTTCTATTAGCATCAAACGATTATATTTTTCAATTCTCTCACCTCTTGAAAGAGATCCTGTTTTTATCAATCCTGTATCTAAGGCAACGGCTAAATCGGCTATGGTAGTGTCGACTGTCTCGGCACTTCTATGGCTAATTATCGTCTTATAATCGCTTTCCTTAGCAAGTTTTATCGTTTCGATCATCTCAGTCACTGTTCCGATTTGATTAGGCTTGATCAATATCGTATTGCCTGCTTTGCGTTCTATAGCTTCTTTTAAATATTCCTTATTAGTGACAAAATAATCGTCACCAACAATCATTATTTTATCGCCGAGCATAGAAGTCATTTTAGCTAATGCATCTAAATCTGATTCATCGAATGGATCTTCAATACTTATAATTGGATATTTTTCAGTTAGGTATTTATAAAAACTTATCATTCCGTCGACATTCATTCTAGTACTTTCAAGTTTATAAGTACCATTATCTTCATCATAGAAAGTGCTAGCAGCGACATCTAACGCTATGAAAACGTCTTTTCCTGGAATATAGCCTGCTTTTTTAATCGCTTCGACGATCAGATCCAAAGCTTCAGTAGAACTGACGAGCTTAGGAGCATAGCCACCTTCATCACCGAGTCCAGTAGACAAACCTTTTTTCTTTAAAATGGCACCCAATTTGTGAAAAATTTCTGAACCACATCTCACTCTCTCGTGAATGGTTTTCACAGTTGGAATTATCATAAACTCTTGAATATCCACACCATTACTAGCATGCATTCCACCGTTTAATATGTTCATCATTGCTATAGGCATAGAAATTCTTCCATTGCTCAAATATTCGTATATTTCTTTATCATTAACTTTGGCAAGGGCTTTCAATACACAAAGAGAAACAGCCAGCGTAGCGTTTGCTCCTAAAAAAGATTTATTTTTAGTACCATCTAATTCTATTAATAAATTGTCGATAGCACTTTGATCGAGTTCTAAACCTAAGATCCTAGATTTAATTATCTCATTTATATTAGCTACAGCCTTTTTAACTCCCTTTCCATCGTATCTATTTTGCACGCCATCCCGCAGTTCTAATGCCTCTCTCTTACCGGTCGAAGCTCCACTAGGTACACTTGCACTTACTAAAATATTATTTTCTATTTGCATTTCACAGTAGATAGTAGGATTACCTCTCGAATCAAGTATTTCATGGGCACACAAGCCAGTTATCTTAGTCATTCGAATCACCCTTTATTCTAATAACGATTATATAATATAAGTAGAAATAATTCAAGTATTCAAACAAAAAAGTAGGTTATAATCCCACTTTTTTCAAAATATAATGATTAAAAAGAATTAAGATTTCCTCTAGTCTAAATTCCAAATACCCAAATGTCCCTTAGCTTTGATCGGCTTATCCAAAATTTCTATGTCTTTTAATATCCAAGCATATCTACCTTTAGAATAATCGCCAGTTACATATTCAGTTTTCATATTTCTTTTTATATCTAAAACGAACTCTTCAGTCATCGGGATACAATCTTCTAATTGACAAGAACATATTATATGTCCATGACTAAAGCTCTCAGATTTAACGAGAGACATCAACTCTTTATTGTTACTATATTCTTTCGGAATTTTAGTAGAACTAGCATGGATATACAATTTACCACGGTAATTAGTTTTCCAACTTCTAGTTTCGATACTTTTAATCCCATCTTTTATAAGAGTAGCATATGGTTCTGTTAAACTGAGTACTTTCACAAAATATATTCCTTTCAAATTACGAGAAAATAAAAAGCCATTAAAGGCTTTAAAATCTTACTGGTGGCACCAACGGGAATTGAACCAGTGACACAAGGATTTTCAGTCCTCTGCTCTACCGACTGAGCTATGGTGCCAAAAAAATGGCGGTTCGTACGGGATTTGAACCCGTGATCTCCTGCGTGACAGGCAGGCGTCATAGACCACTAGACTAACGAACCATTGGTTGCGGGAGAAGGATTTGAACCTACGACCTCCGGGTTATGAGCCCGGCGAGCTACCGCTGCTCCATCCCGCGATAAATAATAAAAATATAAGTGGCGGAGAAAGAGGGATTCGAACCCCCGCGCCGTTTCCGACCTCCTGGTTTTCAAGACCAGTCCCTTCAACCAGACTTGGGTATTTCTCCAGCTGTAATCGGTCGCTTTTTAAGTGACAAACTGATTATAACATAAACTTTTTTCTAGTGTCAACCACTATTTTTAATTTATTCACCTCTCAAAATAATATTCATCTAGATCGAATTTAAAAAAAAGTTTATTTTTTTAATTCACAGTGATATCATCTAATTAATGGAAGTGATTACTATGCGAAAATGTATAAGTCTATTCTATAAAAATCTAAAATTTTTATAGATTCAAATAAAACTAAATATATATTTATAAGAGTAAAAAATGGATAGTTAAGACATATAAAACGGGAAGTTGTTTATACGGGAAGATTATTCGCTTATCCATTTTTGCATTCCGCTTATTGAATTTTAAAAAGAAAATCGAAAATTCTTTATTTTTCAATTTGCGGTGAAAAAGAAAGGATTTTTTAAATGAATAAAACAAAAAAAATATTATTAACTGCTATGTTTTTAGCATCCTCTATAGTCTTAAGTAGATTCTTGTCTATTAAGACACCAATAATAACGATCGGATTTTCGTTTGTGCCTATTATGCTTTCTGCTATCATTTTGGGTTGGAAATATTCTACTTTTATCGCAGTTGCAAGTGATCTAATAGGTGCCCTACTTTTTCCTTTTGGAAGCTACTTTATCGGATTTACCATTACAGCATTTTTTACAGGATTGATATATGGTATTTTACTCTACGATAAAGACGGTTTTAAAGTCGATAAAAAATTTATAATAAAACTTTTAATCAGCACAGTGCTAGTTACAGGTGTACTAAATGGCGGGCTTAATACAATATGGATTAAGATTACGACAAGAGGTGCTAGTAAAGTCATAGTACCTGTAAGGATTGCAAAACAATTAGTAATGGCTCCTATTAAAATATTCACTATTTTAGGAATTACAAAATCATTCGAAGAAAGGATAAACAAAATTAAAGTCGATGATCAAGCTTGAAAATGTTACGATAAAATTCGATAAAACTATAATTTTAGACGATATAAGTATAGAAATTCCTGAAAAAAAGATCGTTTATGTAGTAGGTAAAAATGGATCGGGAAAATCCACTCTTGCTCATACTATTTCTGGACTTAACAAAAAGTACAAAGGAAAAATATCGATAGACGAGAATCTCCTTACCAGAAAAATTTCAATAAAAGATTTGAGAAAAAAATTAGGACTAGTTTTTCAAAATCCAGATAATCAAATAGTATTTAATACTGTCTACGAAGATATAAGATTTACTCTAGAGAACATGAATATAAGTGGAGACGAAATAGATAAAACGATAGACGATTGCCTAAAAACAGTAGATATGGAAGCATATAAATATGCCAATACATACAGTCTATCTGGTGGCCAAAAACAGCGAATAGCAATCGCATCTATTCTTGCGATGAAACCTTCTTATATAATTTTTGATGAGGCGACATCGATGTTAGATCCAATCGGAAAAGAAGAAATATATTGCTTAATAGAACGTTTGAAAAAAACTGGCATTACTGTAGTATTTATTACTAATCTGTTAGAAGAACTCATCTATGCCGATGAAATATTGATTATCGACAAACATAAGGTTTTTAGTTATTCTAAAAAAGAAATATTTGAAAATTTTGGAATTTTAGAAAAACATGGTCTAAAGCTTCCGTTCATATTCAGAATAATAGAAAGTCTTCATCAAAAAGGGATTTACGTCTATGACAAAAAGACTATTTTAGAGGAGTTACAAAAACTATGAAATATTCGATGCTTTTAGTTCTTTTTTTCGTATACAATATTATTTTATATATATCAGATAGTACACTATTACTTTTTTTGTACGTACTTATAAATTTTTTAACGTTAATCGTTAATAAAATCGAAAGTAAAAAGTACTTGAAATTTCTTTTAAAAAACATTTTATTTGTAAGTTTCATTTTTCTTTGTAACATATTTATCTGCGATTTAAAAACTGCAGTTCTTATGAGTATAAAACTTTTATTGGCGTGCAGCATGGCATTTTTAGTATCACAGATTCTAACGCCCAGCAAGTTTTCAAGAGGATTTTATTATCTATTATATCCGCTCAGAATTTTTAAAATAGATATCAAAAGTTTGTCACTTTCCATCTCTATAGCGTTGACGTTCATTCCAATTCTTGGAAACGAAGCTCGAAATATTAGATTGGCTCTCGAAAGTAAAGGGTTTAAGTTTAGTATTAAAAATCTTATCTTTCGACCACAAATCTTTCTCATAAATTATATCGAAAGTATCTTCGACAGAATAGATGAAGTAGAAAAGAGTTTATCTATGAAGGGATATAACTGAAAAAAGCTATTTTCTAGCTTTTTTCTTTTTGGATTTTTCGTTTAATATGATCTCTGGCTCATTATCCACGTCATCCATAATTGCATCAGGAGTATATGTATCCTCATCATCTAGTTCATTTTTCAACACTAGATTCAAAATTACTCCTACTATAGCACTTAAACTCATCCCTGAAATGGTCATCGAAACATTTCCACTCACTATAGAGATTACTGCACCACCAAGACCTAATACTAACATTGTAGAAGCTATTATGATATTTTTAGAATTGTCAAAGTTTACTCTATTTTTTATAAGTACTTTTAGTCCATTGACCGCTATAAAACCGTAAAGTAATAATGATACTCCACCCAAAACAGCATTCGGAATAGTCGAAACTAGGGCTGTAAATTTCCCCAAAAATCCGATAACTATTGCCATAATCGCTGCTAATCCGATGACCCAAACAGAGGCCACCTTAGTCATGCCTACAACCGAAGTATTCTCGCCATACGTCGTATTAGCTGGTCCACCTATTAAACCTGCAACAACCGTTGCAACTCCATCACCCAACATGGTCTTATCTAATCCAGGATCTTTTAACAGATCTTTATCTATAATATTACTAAGTGAAGTGTGATCTCCTATGTGTTCGCACATTGTTACTAAGGCAATCGGCGCTATAGTTAAAATGGCGCTAAAACTAGGAGAGTAATGGACAAAAGGTATTATAAATTCTGGAATACTGATAAAACTTGCATCTAGTACAGGTTTAAAATCTACTAATCCCACCATGATAGCACAACCATAACCTGAAATTATTCCCACTAAAAATGGTATAACCTTTAAAAATCCTTTTGCTTTTGTCATCATCAATACTGTAACGATGAAAGAAACAAAGGCTGTTAGAAGTGGTTGCCATTCTAAATCGACTCCGGCAGTAAGACCGATTTGAGATATAGCTGAAGGTGCCAAGCCTAAACCGATTATCATGATCATCGGACCTATGACGACTGGTGGCAATAATTTATCTATCCACGATTTGCCTATAACCCGTATGATAAAAGAAACTATAATATATATGAGTCCGACAACCACTACTCCTGTAAGTGCCCCCGCAATACCTCCTTTCAAATATGCCGCTGCTATCGGAGTTATAAAGGCAAAGGAACTTCCCAAATAAACTGGTGATTTACCTTTCGTACACAAAATATAGATGAGTGTACCTATACCAGATGCTACTAGTGCAACGGGAATCGTAAGTACTGTTTCTGAAGCAGCTGAATTTACTAAAATCGGAACTAAAATAGTCGCTCCAAACATAGCAAAAACGTGCTGTATAGCTAATGCGATCCATTTAGCTATTGGTGGTTTTTCGAAGACATCCAATGTCATCTTTTTCTTCATTTTCTTCCTCCCTTTAGGTTGTAAAAATTTCCAAAAGAAAAGAAGGATACCTTAACGGTTATCCTTCCAAATCAAAAGCGAAAGAAACTGTCTCAATGCCAAAAAAAGTAGAAGAATCTACAATTTCAAAATCGATTTTCTCAGTCGCTTTATCAACTCTCATAAGCATATCCTACATCCTATAAAAATCTTAATATAAATATATAAAAATTGCAATAGTTTTAATCTTCTCTATCTATTTTAGCGAATAGAGGATCGTCGAAGAACTCTTTTAAACTGATGTTTAAGCCATCACAAATTCTAACTATAGTTAATAGTTTAGGATTTTTTGAACTTTCGTTGACTATACTATCGACCGTACTCTGTGTTAAACAACTAATCGATGCTAGTTTGTTCACACTCATTTTCTTTTCGATAAGTATATCGTTTATTTTTCTAGCAACTGCCGTACTCAATTTCATAATTCTCACCTACCATAATTGTAAGTTCACTATCAAAGTTTCGTTAACGGCCGATCGTTAGTCGTTTGGCTATAAAGTGACAAACATATAAAATTATGTTATAATGTTATATTCGGAAAGGAGCATTTACCATGAAAATAAAAGAATTGACAATACAAGCATTCAGCGAATTTACGAAAAATAACCCCCTCAGAAATTACATGCAATCCGAAGAGTATGCAAGAGTCATGGGTGAAGAAAAATATAACTACGATTATATCGGTTTAGTAGACGAAACTGGTTTGATAATGGCAGCTACACTTATTTTGTGGAAGAGAATAGGATTTAATACCAAATATGGATATGCTCCTAAAGGCTTTTTGATTAACTACTATGACTCTAATCTTGTGAGAACATTTATAGACAAATTAAAAGAATTTTATCAGAAAAAAAACTTTGCCTTTATAAAGATAGATCCTGAGATAGTAATAAACGAAATAGATCCTACCACATTTGAAAGTCACTACAATCCCAACATGAAATTGAAACAGGATCTCCAAAGATACGGCTTTTTAAAGCTTAGAGACAACCTCTATTTTGAGTCTATAAACCCTCGCTTCAATGCATACGTCGACTTAAAAAACTCCGATTTAACTAATTATTCAAAGGCTCACCGCAATAAAGTTAGAAATTCTAGAAGAAAAGGTTTATATGTCGAAAAAGGAACTCAAAAAGATCTAGATGCTTTTTATAGTATGCTCAAGTCAAAAGAGAGTTTAACACACTATAAAAACATATATAATTACTTTGGAGATAAACTCGATCTCATTTTGATCAGAGTAAATTATGAAAACTTCGTAAAAAATAGTCAACTGCTTTACGAACAAGAATTAGATAACAACAATCTATATAATGAAATTCTTCGCAGACGCAATAAAGAAAGTGACTTGCATAAAAAAATGGATTCAGATCTAAAAATAAGCGCATATAAAAACGAAATAAAAGACGCAACAGAAGGATTGAGAACGCTAAACAACCATATAGTAGCAGCAGCTCTAGTAATAAAGTATGACAACAGAGTCCATGTAATAGAAAGTTCCTTCGATAAAAACTTTAAAAACTTAAATGCAAATTATTTTCTTTATGATTCCATTATAAACAATTATAAATATGACTATGAATACCTCGATCTGGGCGGTATTGCAGGCAATTTTAAGTCTACAGATAAATATTACCGTTTAAATAGGTTTAAGTTGGGATTTGGAGCTAGCATATTTGAATATATCGGAGAATTCGATTTAGTATTCAATAAAATAAGTTATGACAGCCTATTAGCAACTGGAAAATTGGCCAATGAATTTAATAAAAATTAAAAAGTTCTACACTTAACGGTAGAACTTTATTTTTGGCAACTATTACAATAGTAAGCACTTCGCCCATCTATCTTTTCTTTGATTATTGGCTTTCCACAATTTGGACATGGATCGTTTTCTTTTCCATGAACTAAGAGATAATCTTGATAATGACCTATTACGCCGATACTTGATGTATAACTTCTAATCGTACATCCACCCACTTCGTATGATTTAGCAGTAATTCTTTTTGAATTATCGATTATACACTCAGCTTCATTTCTATCGATATCCTTTAGAAGTTTGTGTGGATTAACTTTAGAAGCAAAAAGCACTTCATTGGCATAAATATTCCCTAATCCATTTATTATAGTCTGATCTAATAATCCTGTTTTAGCTGGTATCTTTTTTCCTTCAAACTTATTTAAAAGATAATCTGCAGTCAATTTTCTATCATCGGGTTCATATCCCAACTTTTTTATACTTTCGTTTTCGGCAATTTGAGAAGTTTTAACGAGTTCCATTCTTCCAAATTTACGGACGTCATCATATCTTAGATCCATATCGTTATCCAATTTAAATATTACATGTGTATGCTTTCCGACAGGCGAATTGCTAGGTACGTAAAAATATTTACCTTCCATCCTGAGATGGCTCAAAAATGAGTATTCACCTAAGTCGAAAATCAACCATTTTCCACAGGATCTTACATCCCTAAATATCTGACAAGATAGCTCGTATTTAAAATTTTCTGCATCTCCAGATATGATTCTAGGATATAATAGTTTTACATTTTTTATCTTTCTGCCTACGATACTTTTCTTTAGAGTATCTCTCACTACCCTTACTTCTGCTATTTCTGGCATAACTACTTATTTCCTTCCTACTTTGCTTCGTACCAATCTTTTCCCATTTCCATCCCTACTTTAAGTGGAACTTTTAAATCGGCCGCATTTTCCATCGATTTTCTCACGATTTCTTTTACCTCTTCTAATTCTTCATCTACGACATTTAAAATGACTTCGTCGTGAACTTGTAATATTATTTTACTCTTTTTCCCACTTCTTTTTAATTCATCATACAGTTTGATCATAGCAATTTTCATTATATCTGCACCAGTTCCTTGGATAGGAGTATTAAGAGCGATTCGCTCTCCACCACTTCTTACCATGTAGACAGGACTTTTTAATTCATCTATATATCTAATTCGGTTATATAGGGTTTTTACATATCCTTTATCGTAGGCATCTATCTTGATATTATCCATGTACTCTTTTACTTTTGGATACATCTCATAATATTTTTCTATAAATTGTCTAGCATCTTTGGCAGAGATGTTCAAATTTGCTCCAAGCCCAAAACCGCTGATTCCATATACGATTCCAAATATAACCGCTTTAGCAGTACTTCTTTCTTGCTTCGTGACTTCTTCTAGAGGAATACCATGGATATCGGCAGCTACTCTTCGATGTATATCTTCATCGTTTAAAAATGAATTTATCATCGTTTCATCTCCAGATATAGAGGCTAATATACGAAGCTCTATCTGAGAATAATCGGCACTCAAAAGCGTACAGCCTTCTTCGCTTACGAAAGCCTTTTTTATGAGTTTTCCTTCTTCTTCTCTAGCAGGTATATTTTGAAGATTAGGTTCTACACTCGACAATCTCCCGGTTCTAGTTAAAGTCTGCTTATAAATCGTATGAATTTTACCATCTTCTTTTATATATGCCTCTAAAGGCTCGACATACGTATTATATAATTTAGATAACGTTCTATATTCGAGTATGTGCACTACTACAGGATAATCTGAAGCCAACTTTTCTAAGATGGAAACATCAGTACTGTACGAAGAATTCTTCTTTCCTGGATATGGAATACCCATTTTATTAAATAAAACATCACCAAGTTGTTTTGGACTAGCAATATTGAACTTTTCACCAGTCATTTCATAGATGGTAGCTTCTAAACTCTCCATTTTACTCTTTAAGACGTTTTGCATTTCGACGAGTAATTCTCTATCTACCCTAATCCCGGTCAATTCCATATCGGCTAATACTCTAACTAGAGGCATTTCGATATCGTTAAATAGTGAATCCATAGAAGAAGTCTTTATTTTTTCTAATAACTCATCCTTCTTATCGAATATAAACTTAGCTTTTAAGGCAAGTCCCTCTCTAAAATCTTCTTCGCTAACTTTCTTTTTACACAGATCTTCGTAATAATAGATATCTATAGCATCATCACTCATTTTAAATGCTAAATCGTCTTTAGATAAATTTTCCAAAAGATAATACGCGATCATCGCATCGAAATCGCTATTATTGATATCAATACCAAATTTTTTAGCTAATACTATGTTCTTTTTTAAAGCATAAGTATATCTAAATCGCATCGACAAATGCCTTAAAACCTCCACTACCTTTTCCTTTGGAACAAAATAAAGATTTACTCCATCATATAGACCCATGCCTAGTAGATCGGCATAGTGATAGTTTTCTTTGTCACATTCTATGAAATATGAAAATTCTAATGCATCGCTAATATCATCGATGCTTTCGACTACTTTATATTCGGCTTTTTCTCGAACGACACTAGAAAAATCCATATTTTTTAAAAATGAATGAAATTCTAATTCCTGAAAAAGACCTTTTAAACTGGCAAAATTTGGTCCATCATATGTTAACTCTGAAAGTTCGACTTCTATTGGAACATCTCTATATATAGTAGCAAGTTCGTAACTGAAATAAGCATTTTCTTTATCTGCTTCGAGCTTCTCTTTCATCTTTCCTTTTATAGAATCAATATTTTCATATACGCCATCCAAAGAACCGTATTCTTGTATTAGACTCTTAGCTGTCTTTTCACCTATTCCTTTTACGCCTGGAATATTATCGCTAGAATCACCCATTAGGGCTTTTAAATCTATTATTTTGATCGGATCGAATCCATATTCTTCTCTAAAAGAATCGACTGTATAATAGACACTTCCCTTTGGTTTTAACATCTTCATACCTACGACTGGACTTATAAGTTGCATTAAATCGTGATCGGAAGATATTATCAATCCGTCGTAATCGGGATCCAAATCGGCTTCCTTAGCGAGAGTTCCTATTATGTCATCAGCTTCATATCCCTCTGCTTCAAGATATTTAATTCCCATACACTCTAAGATTTGTCTCGCTATAGGCATCTGACTTTTAAGATCATCGGGAGTTGCATTTCGACCAGCTTTGTACTCGGAATATTTTTCATGTCTAAAATTTTTACCTATATCGAAAGCGACTACCATATATTGAGGATGTTCCTCTTCTATGATTTTATTTATCATCGAAACAAAGCCATATAAAGCATTAGTAGCTTGCCCTTTAGAGTTTCTCATGATAGAACCAGAATATGCTGTTGCAAAATAGCTTCTAAACATGAGATTGTTTCCATCAACCAATATAACCTTTTTCATCCTCAGTCACCTCATATATATAGTATAACATTTTTATCATGTGAATATAAGGGTTTAATGGTTTACTTTATGTTTCAAAAAATGCTTGACATTTTAAAAAAAACAAGTATAATATGGGCAAATAAAGAAAAAGGGGGACTTTATTTATGGAATTTAAGGATTATTATAGTATATTAGGAGTAAGTAGAAATGCTACTGAGGATGAAATCAAAACAGCTTATAGAAATATTATGAAAGAATGCCATCCAGATAAAAATCCTAGTAAAGCTGCTGAGAAGCGCGCTAAAGAAGCAAGCGATGCTTATAGTGAACTCAGTAAAGCCGATAAAAAAGCAAAATATGATAGAATGTACGATAACGTAATGGCTCAAAAAACAGCAAAAGAAGAAAAACGTAGAGAAGAAGAAAACGAAAAATATAGAAAAGCAGCTGAAGAAAAAGCTAGACAAGCTCATAAAGAGCAAAAGAAAGCTGAAAAAGAAGCTAGACAAGCTCGTAAAGAGCAAAAAAAAGCTGAAAAAGAAGCTGAAAAAACTCGTAGAAAACAAGAGAAAACTGAAAGAAAAGCTGAACGAGCTCGCAAAAGAGGGGGAAATAATATGAATAATATCGAAAAAGGTACACCAATTTTAGGGCCAAGCTCTACTGGAAAAATTTCTAGTAAAATAAAAGTGATAATTAGAAATGGTGTAATTGTAGTCTTAATAGGAGCAACTGCTTTATCAGCAGGAATGTTTTTAGGAAAGAAATCAAATTCAAATACAAAAGAAGATAAAGACGATAAAGAAACAGAAGCAGTTATCAGAGGAGAAAAAGATAATAGAAACGTCGTAGTTTCTAGAATTGGTGGTAAAGATGTCATAATAAGCCCACGTTCTGAAAGACCAGAAATTTCAGTAGAACCATCTGAAATGCCAGAAGTTCCAGTAGGACCATCAGAAAACAATCCAGCAAAAACTGATAGTGAAAATAAACCAGTTGAGAATACTAAACCAACTAATACTGAAAGTAAACCGGCAGAAAACACAAAACCTGCTGAAAAACCAGAAGAAGGAAAAAAACCAGTAGACGCTGTCGATCAAACAAAAGAAAAAATCGATACAGCCGCTGCATCCGTACAAGCAAGTTGGAAGAATCACGGAGTAAGTTTAGATATCGATACAGTAAAAGAATTAGTTAAATGTGCAAACGGAATGGAATCTATCTATGATTTAGATGATTTAGATTCTATAATTAACGACGTAGCAAGCAATGCTGTAACACCTACAATAAATGCTGCTATGAGTGGAAGTAAACACTATGGATCATCTATTAAGGTATCTGACTTATTCATAGGTGGACAAAGTGGTCTTAAAACATTGAGAGCTATGGAAGGATACTTAAATGGTGCGATAAAAGATCCAGATAATATCTTGATCTATTCAGAACGAGCATTTACTGATACAGCATTATTATTGGTATTTGATGAAACTTTAGACGGTTTCAATGCAAGTCACACTACTGCGCCTGCCATAAGAATAGCATGGGCTAGATTGGCTGGTGCAATGACTGGAGTCGCAGGAACTTTAGGAGATGACTTAATGGTCACTGTAAATGGAACGACATTTACTCAAAACGAATTAAATAATTCGTCTCTATTCAAAAATGTAGTTAGTGATGCTAAAGGATCAGCTAAACAAATGAATTATTAATAAAAGGAGGTGTTTCACATGTACGAAGAGAATGAAAATAAAATCGATTGGGGAAACATCATTAAAAGAGTCGTTATGATAATCGGAGCTATTTTGATAATATTGGGAATAGTTACAGCTGTAAGCAAGTGTGCTAAAAAAGATATCGTCGAACCTCCAAAAGAAAAAGAAGTCGATTTAACTAATCAACTAAATCAGTTAGAGGCAGCTACTCTAAAATATTTGACAAAAGATAATTTACCAGTAGAATTGAATGCTTCAAAGACTATCAGATTAAAGATACTTATAAATAAGGAAATATTGACCGACATAACTGATGAAAACAATAACAAGTGTGACACAAACGAGAGTTATGCAGAAGTAACACGTTTGGAAAACAGCTATGCAGTGAAACTATCTCTTACTTGTGGAAAAAATAAAGATTATAGAATAATATATGTGGGATGCTTCGAAGATTGTAATGGAGGTATTTGTAAAGGTACTGAGAATTCTATAGGTGGAATTTGTAACGAAATTGTAGACAAAGAGCCAGATAAAAAACCAGTTAATAGCAATAATAATAACACATCATCTATAAATAACAACAATAAACCTAACACTAGTACTCCATCTAAGCCAAATAACAGCAATTCTGGATCGAATAATTCAAACAACAACAATAACAACAGTAATACTAACAATAATAACAACCAAACTAATAATAAACCAAAAGAGATAATGTATGAATATAAAAGATGCTCTACTTCGTGTAAGGAGGGAACGTTAAATTCTAGAACTAATAAATGTGAATTTGAAATAAGAAATCCATTTAGCACGAAGGTATCATTCACCAATTCATCTCTTGCAAATAAGAAGAATCCAGCGATAGGATATTCGTTCATAAGTTATGCAAATGATTTATATAATTATATTATGTATGAATGTACAGACAGTTATATTTTCAATTACGATACCAAAAAATGTACGAGGAACTCTATCGATCCGATAAAGTCATGCGAGACAACTTGGAGTTATTCTACTAGTCTTCCTGGATGGGAAAGAACTGGTAACACTAAATAAAAAGTTTCAGACAAAGAAACTTTTTTTTTGCATAAAATTATATAGTTAAGGTGAGGCCATGAGAGAATTTCCTCCTAATATGAACCCTGAAGCTTTTACGATCACCGCAATTATTGTTGGACTATTACTTGAAGACGACTATACCTCAGATGAACTTAATTCGATAGGAAACTGGCTGATACTCGTAGGTCAATTAGTTTTGACCACTGCTGCTCAACAACAGCTAATCAATAACCGATATCAAAACAATAGTGGAAGTCGAATCAAAAGTGATGCTCATGATCACAGTATAAAAAACAAACCACTTGCAAAACAAAGCGATGTCGAGGACATCATGAGAAGATTAGAGCTCCTAGAAAGAAATCTAAAATAAAAAAGACAAATTGCTATCTAGAATATGCATTGATATCTAGTTTCAATTTGTCTGCTACAGTAGCTATAAATTCTGAATTTGTAGGTTTTGCTCTGTCGTAGTCCACGCTATGACCAAAGAGTTCTTCCATATATTCGTAATCTCCTCTATTCCAACTGACTTCTATAGCGTGTCTTATGGCTCTTTCGACTCTCGAACTGGTCGTTCTAAACTTGTTTGCCACTTCTGGATATAATTCCTTAGTAATTCCACCTATTATGTAAGGGTTATTATAAATAAGCATGATACTCTCTCTGATATATTGATATCCCTTTATATGAGAAGGTATTCCTAGAGAATGTAACATCTTACTTATCTTTCCTTCCAGGTGAAAACTCGCTATTTGATCCTCAGCCTTACTAAATACAGAGCTTACGATATTTTCTAAATCGGTCATTCCATAAGGCTTTAATAAAATATAACTTACATTGAAGTTATCTATATTGTTAAAAATTAAACTGTTTTTAACACTAGAAGTAAGGATTATTTTAAACTTGGCTCCCATTTCCTTAAATTCTTTAAGCAAACTTAAGCCATCTTTCCCTGGTAATAAAGTATCCATAATAACTAAATCTATAGAATCTTTATTATTTTTGGCAAGCTCCAACCCTGTATCGCCGTCTTGCCCAATAAATTTTACATCGATTACTGCTGAACTACTAAAATACTTCTTAACATCATTGACGAGATTTACATCATCATCTATTAACAACGTGCGTATTCTATTATTCATAAGCATCTCCTTCTACCTTACCACGCACCTTTATTATATAATTTTAACTGACAAAATACTAGAAAATGTTTTGTCGCACCTTGTAAAGAAATGTAAAACCTTGTCGAATTTTATCCGGCAAGGTCGTTCACTGCTCTCATAACTTGTGAGTCTGTATATATATTTGTTTGATCGAATTGATCGTAATCTAAATCCACTTCTATGTCTGGTGTAAGTCCTACTCCATCTATACATTCTCCATTTGGTACGAGCCATCTAGCAGTAGTATACTTTATTGCAGTTCCACTAGAAAGGCTAGATTTCTCTTGGACTTTACCTTTTCCATAGCTTTTATTTCCGACTAATTTCGCACCATAAGAATACTTAAGAGCACCTGCTAAAACTTCTGAAGCACTTGCTGCATGCTTATTAATGATGACGGATATCGGATAAGTTCGTCTTTCGTTCGTCTCATCTTTTGCAATCTCTATAGAGTTTTTACTTTCAAGAGAATATATTACTTTTCCCTTTTCTAAAAACATCTCCGCTATGTTTTCGGCCATTTGTAGATATCCACCAGTGTTGTCTCGCAAATCTAATATCAAAGCATCTATACCATCTTTTTCTAGATTGCTCAAATGTTCCCCTATTTGAATATCACAAGTACTGTTAAATATTGTCAGTCGTATATATCCTATTCGTTTTCCATTTTGAACGAAAGTCATCGATTCGACGACTGGCTTATTTAGATTAGCTGTACTCACTTTATAAGTATACTCTACTCCTGATCTCATAATAGTTAATTCGACGGATTTAGCAGATTTAATCTTTTCAGTTATATCGGTATTACCGTTTACCTCTTCGCCATTGACTTTCTTTATTAAGTCCCCCTTTAGAAGTCCAGCTTTATGTGCAGGCGTCCCTTCATGAACTTGGTATATTTCCATATCGTCATTGTCATTCTTTTTTATCGTAATACCTATTCCAGTATACTTTCCATTCAAAGAATCCTCTAAAGAGTTAGCTGAACCTTCGTTTAAATAGGTTGTATACGGATCTCCTGTAACTGAATACATTCCATTGATCGCACCGTTTATAAGTTCTTTTTTATCTAAAGTATAATAATAATTATCGACAAGATTATTATAAGCTCCTATGAGTTCTTGTAAATGGGCATCTTCATCTAACAGTGAAAAGTTTACTCCGCCTAAATGCTTGTATATTAAAGCTCCTCCTAGGAAACACATTACTAAAGAGGTTATTAATACTATAATAGAAACATCTAAAAAACTGAATATTTTTTTATCTCTTTTCACAGTTTCACATCCTATATTTAATATATCACAAACACTTTAAAAAATCACCAATAGAGTATTTTATTTACAAAAAAACTGAATATCACTTCAGTTCCTTTTCTATGTCTTCGACATTCTCTAAATACTTTTCGATTTTACCATCTTTGATCTTTATAAGAGTAGGCTCCTTGATCGCTAGTTCACTAGGTTTAGTAGCAGATTTATTTCCTTCTTCTTTTACATACTGCTTGTTTGCTTCTAGAGAAAGGTTCATATAATAGATCTTACTATCCTTCTTGTCAAACTTATTCAATATAGCAGCGTAATAACTAGCTTTTAAAGAATCTGGATCATATGCGAGTACGTAATACTCTCCTTCACTTCTGTTAAAGATGTTGCCGCCTAAGATTGTATCATATGAAATCTGCTCTTCTACAGGTTCTTTCTCTTTAGTAACGCCATCTTTAATCAAATATTTAGATGACAAAAAGTAGAGGCCTAAAGTGACTAGAGCTACTCCCACAAGTATGATGATAAACTTTCTTATAGTATCAGTATCTTCATTCGTATCGCTTATAATATCGGATTTAACTTTTTTAGTTTTCTTTACCATAATAAAAACCACCTGTTTTTAGTATACCAAAATTATATAAAAAATTCAAATTGTTTATAGAAATA
Organism: uncultured Bacilli bacterium; assembly: GCA_910587535.1. Taxonomy (GTDB): domain Bacteria; phylum Bacillota_I; class Bacilli_A; order RF39; family UBA660; genus RUG11867. Next base: position 1,027 of record CAJUKM010000019.1, on the reverse strand, counting down.
TAACTGATAAACTACATAATTTACTTTGTAATGACCACATATATTATTGCTTCTTTTCAAACTTACATACATTAGTATCATTTTTTAACTTCCTCTAGCATAAAATAAACCAATCAGAGGAGAATTCATTGACTTTGATTCAATTATATTGTAAAATACAATTACACGTGAAAGATTGCTTTAAAGTTACATTTTCACATATTTGGAACCGTAGCCAAGTGGCTAAGGCATAGGTCTGCAACACCTTGATCACCAGTTCAAATCTGGTCGGTTCCTCCAAAATGATAGTTATAAAGGCGAATAGCCTTTTTTTTATTTATTGCAGACTTTTATCTAAAATACATAAAATTTGTATAAATTTATATTTTTTTTAATAAAGTTTGAGGATATGTTCTTTTGATCTTATTAAAAGTTAATAAAGAAAGTATGTAATTTATAACCAACGATAAAATTGGTATTAATAATAAATATAAGCTTATTGGTATAATATTTACTTTAAAAGCTAAAATATTGCTAACTGTTGTATTGATAATAAATCTTAAAATAACAAATGATAATAAAGCATAAATAAATGCAATAATTGTTAAGTTTATTGTTTTGTAAAGAAATGTTAACATTATTTTAAAATTTGATACCCCAAGAGATTTTAAAATAGCTATATTTTTATTATGTAATTCAATATTTGATTTAACATAATTAAATAAGAAATAAATAGATATTACCGAAAATATTATTGTTATTATTATCGAAAATATTTTTAATACTTCACAATAATATTTTAGATCTTCAAAATTCTTACTATAATTAGTCCAAATTACATAAGTATTTTCTCCATAAGACAGAGGATATTTATTGATCAAACTATTAAGTGTTTCACGATTATCTTCATGTAGCATCACTTTTCTAATTTTTATATTATTTAATAAATAATTAGGAATATTATTTTGATTTATATATATATTGTTATCAACAGATACTCCTTTGACAACTCCCTTGATTTTTCCGACATTATTATTATAATTGTCTC
>CAJUKM010000018.1:14508-26792 GCA_910587535.1 uncultured Bacilli bacterium | reverse complement strand
AATGGTGGGCCTGGGGGGACTTGAACCTCCGACCTCACGCTTATCAGGCGTGCGCTCTAACCAGCTGAGCTACAGGCCCATTAATTATGGTGTCCCCTTGGGGATTCGAACCCCAGACCCACTGATTAAGAGTCAGTTGCTCTACCAGCTGAGCTAAGGAGACAATAATCACAAACAAAATACTATTCAATTATAACATAATTAGTTTATATTTCAAGTAATTTTTAGATAATTTGTAAAAAAAGAAAAGAAATAGAAAAAACTATCGTGTAACTTTTTCTATTTCTATAGGTACCTCGATATCTATATCAGTTCCTTTGTCGTCTTTTCCAGAAATTTTAAAAATCAATTTGTCTAAATTTTTAATATTGTTTTTTGATAAAAACAGTGCATTTTTACTGACTTCTGTGAAGCTAAAATTAGTAGTATTTAATATTTCTTTTAAAGAGATATTTACATCTTTTAAATCGGAATTTTCTTTATTATCAGGAGATTTAATAGTTGCAATTTCTTTATAACTAGAACTTGTTTTAATATAATATCCTATTTCATAAGTATTGAGCTGAATATGTTGACCAGTATAGGCTATTTTAGAATCACCAAAGTAGTTTATATCATAACTGGTATAAATCGTGCCATTAAATATGCTTACGTCCTTTTCAAAAGCGCTAAAGCTGTAGAGATTTATGCTATTTATCAAGAATCTATTGTATACCATCAGTAAAACAGAAAGAACTACTAAGACTATTATTATAGAATATGGACTATTAAATATTCTATAAGCTAGAGGTTTTTTACTATGTTTATTCTGTTTGTTCTGTTTCTTCATCAGTTGTCACTTCCTCTTCTTTTCTGGTCAGAGTAACATCCAAAATGGAAGTTAAATCTAGCTCTGTACCTGCTGGTATAGATTGAGTTCTCACTCTTCCATAACCACTTATATTATAATTGATTCCAGCTAGATTACAATAGTTCCCTACTTCACTCGTCGTCCAATTTTCCATAGACGGCATAAAGATCTCTGTCGAGTTAGTCAATAAGAACAGTTTATTACCTTTTATCATAGTACTTCCTTTTTGAGGAAATTGGTCTATTATTCTAGATCCTACTCCAATTTTGACCACTTCTAGTCCACTGTTTTCGAGTTTACTCAACGTCTCATCTGTATATGAGTTTATGTAGTTTTCGATCTTTATGATCTTTGATTCGTCTTGTTCTACTATTAACTGATCTAAATTTTTATATTTAGCGATACTTTCTACGATAGATTTTACTGGTTTTGCCAAAGCACGTGATGAGGCTTGTAGCTTTTTAACTGAAATATATACTATGTATTCAGGATCTTTGTAAGGAAATAGCCCTGCGAAGCTTCTTATGTTGTTATAATTACCAGTTTGATAGCCACCTGAAGATGAAACTATTTGGGCAGTTCCCGTTTTTCCTATCAATGCTGTCGATGCAGTTCGATATACATATCCAGTTGCTGCAGCATCTTCTCCGTTTACCGTTTCGTTCATAAGTTCTAGCATCTTATCGACCGTTTCTGGATTTACTACTTGTTCTATTTCTGTACGTTTCCCCTCGTATATCGTTTCTCCAGTGTCTGGATCGATTACTTTGTCTACTATGTATGGTTTTATTAGCATTCCATTGTTAGCAAGTGTAGTCAAGGCTTGAATGTTTTGTATCGGAGTAGTCGTAATACCTTGTCCAAAAGCTGCGTTTGCAATCTCTAATTCGTATTTAGGATTAATTATTCCAGAGTATTCGTCGGCCATTTCTATTCCGGTTTTAGAACCGAATCCAAATCTTTTGTAGTACTCGATCAGTTTATCTTTTCCTAATTCTAATCCTAATTCTGCCGCTGCAACGTTCGAAGAATAAGTAAATCCTTTATCAAAGGTGATGTTTCCCCATCCCGTTTTATTCCAATCTGTAACTTTATCTTTGCCGAGCATCTTTGTTCCAGATAAGAAGAGTTCATCAGGTTTGTATATTCCTTCTTCCATAGCGGCCATAAAGCTAAATATTTTCATAGTAGAACCTGGTTCGTAGGAATAACTCACTAATGGATTGTTGTAGTTGGTTATATTTAGTTTATTAGGATCATAACTAGGTGTCGTAGCACTTCCTAAAATGGCTCCAGTTTTAGCGTTCGCAACAGTTACGGTGATCCATTCAAAAGTGTTTTCTTGTGCCATATCGTTGATCGCATTTTCTAAATACATCTGGATGTTTGAGTCGATTGTCAGATATATGTCTTTTCCACTTTCTGCATCGTCTGTTATGACAGGTGTGTCAGCGATTTGATAACCATAGGCATCCTGTTGGTAAGTTATGGTTCCATCTTTTCCTCTTAGTTCGTTATTAAAGTATCCCTCTACTCCCAATTCACCTACTATTTTAGAATCATATTTTTTAGCATATCCTATGATATAAGATGCAAAATCGCCATAAGGGTAATATCTTTTTGTGCTTTTAATAAAGCCTATTCCTGGTAAATCAAGTGATTCTATCTCTATCTTTCTCTTCTCGCTTATATCTCGACCTCCAGGACCTAATTCGACTTGGTATAGTTTTTGATTTAAGAGTTTTAGAATATTTTCTGGTGACATGTTCAAGTATTCGCTCAATACGTTTGCAGTATATTCCTTGTCTACGACATGTCGAGGCTTTTTCTCATTCGTAGTTCTTCCCTCATCTAAAAAAGCGACAACTGTATATGAATTGACGTCTTTCGCCAAAGCTTCCCCATTGACACTGTAAATAGTTCCTCTCGATGCTGTGATTTTTGTCACTGCACTATTTCTATTGGCAGCTTTTGCTTTTATATCTACTCCATCGACTATCGTCGAGTAACTGACATAAGTCATCTTAACGATTATTATTCCAAATAAAAGAACAATACAAAGTATTCCATAATAACTTATGCGAATGGTATTGTTCTTTTTTCTCATGTTAGCCTCCTAATTGTTGATTACTATGATATTGTCATTATTATAACTTAAACCGTATGCTTTTGCAATATCTTGAATGTTCGATAGGCTGGCGAGCTCGTCTAGTTGCATCGATAAACTTTGATTGGAATTCTGTTGCTTTTCGACTTTATTTTTCATCTTTTCAACTTCTATATTACTTTTTGAAAGTGTTGCCTGTGAGAATACTACTGAAGTAGGTACGGCAATAGATAAAATAAAAATCACTATAAGCATCAGCCTGTCTAATGGTTTCATCTTTTCGCTTTTATTCTTTTTTGTTCTCATATTTATATCCTTTCAATTATTCTTAATTTGGCACTTCTACTGCGAGAATTTTGACTTTGCTCTTCTTCGCTTGGAAGTATAGGATGTCTGTTGATCAGTTTTATTTTAGGTTTATATTCATCTGGAATGTTCGGAAGACCTTTTACTATATCTGGCACTTCACTATATTTTTTAAATATTTGCTTCGTTATGCGGTCTTCTAGAGAATGAAAAGTTATGACGCTTAATCTTCCTTTCGGATTTAGCAGATCAATCGCATCTGGTAATACTTTTTCTAATACCTTTAATTCTTCGTTGACCTCAATTCTTATGGCCTGAAATATCTGTCTTTCTGGATGATGAGTTAAAAAATATTTAGTGGGAACTGATTTTTTTATAATCTCAACTAGCTCTAGCGTCATATTTATGGGTCTATTTTTAACTATCGATAAGGCTATACTTTTACTATAACGTTCTTCTCCATACTTGTAGAAAATATCTACGAGCTTTTCTAATGCATAATCGTTTACGACTTCTTTAGCACTTAGACTTTTACTTTTATCCATACGCATGTCGAGAGGAGCATCTTTCATGAAGCTAAATCCTCTATCGGCATCGTCAATTTGTGGACTCGAAAGTCCGAGATCGAAGATAATGCCATCTACTTTCTCTATTCCTAACTCTCTTAATTTTTCTTTCATATTTACAAAATTAGAGTGGATTAGAGTTACATTTTTACAATCTTTAAATAACTGTTTCGAATGTTCAATGGCTGTTAAATCCTGATCGAAGGCGAATAGAAAACCCCTTTTCAATCGCTTTTGAATCTCACTGCTGTGTCCTCCGTATCCTAAAGTTGCATCGACATAAGTCAAATTTTCTCTGACGTTTAATCCGTCGATTGCTTCATTTAATAGTACGCTTACATGTTTCATAGTAGCCACCTCACTCGTATATTTTTTCTGCTATTTCAGCAAAACTTTCGAGGTTTTCTTCCAAGAACTCTTCGTAAGCTTCTTCACTCCAAATCTCCAAATGGTCATCTATTCCTAAAATGACGACTTCTTTTTCGATCGAAGCATAGTTCTTCAGGACACCTGATATGCAAATTCTTTTTTGTGAGTCGAATTTACATGAAGTAGCACCGGATAGAAGTATTCTCATAAACTTTCGTGTGTCCGACTTCGTTATGGTAAGTTCGCTGAACTTGGCGATGATACTATCCCATTTTTCGACGGGATATACTAGTAAGCATTTCTCAAAGCCTCTTGTGACTATTATCTCTTCTCCTAGTTGATCTAGAATTTTAGAAGGCATCATCAAGCGATTTTTGCTGTCTAGATTATGATGAAATTCGCCAATCAGCATAGAAGTCCCCCACTTTCTACCACATTGTACCACTTTCTAGATTAATAGTACAGCATAAGTTTTTCTATTTCAATAAAAAAAAGACCTATATGGCCTTTTTTACATCTTTATTGTAAACTCATCATTTTTTGATCTTTAGATAAGATTTCTAAAATAGATGACGTATATGTTCTAGCATCAGGTTTACATCCTTCGGCAAGCCCTTCTTTAACACCTTTTATAAATGCTTTAAATTCTTTACTTTTTGCGAGATTGTTAACACGTCTATACGCTTCGTCTCCTTGCGCGATGTCTATTACGATGATTACTCCATCGATTACTGTATAAAACATTTTTATGTCCCTACCTTTATACCATATGCGACATGGCAAGTTAGATCCTTTTAGTTCTCTATCGTTAGTAGTAAGATGAACTAAGAGTTTTTTGAGACTCTGATTAACAAATCTATAATCTTTCTTTTTTAATTCTCTAATCGAATCTTCGATAAAAGCAACTGATTTTTTTTCTCCGGTTGAATCTACTACATCTCTAGTAAAGTAGAGTAATTTAGGTATTTCTTCTTCTGTATTTTTTTCTCTATCCGAAGTTAACATAGTTCTTAAAAGATTTATTTGAGATATGATATCATCTATTAGATACTCTTTATCAGTTTCATCAAGGTCGCCCGTAAGCATCTCTAGTGTTGCATTTATATTTGCTATTTGAGATTGGGCATATGGAACTTTTTTTGCTCTATCATAGATTTCTATATCTTCTACTGTCAAATATTCTTCTATTGTAGCCCTCATCTTGTGAGCTTTTTCAGTTTCAGAAATTCTATTTAAAAGATTTCTCATTTGGGCGTAAAGTTCCATTTTTCTGTTACTTGGTAGATCAGTACTATTTAATAGTTCTTCAAATTTGTCTAGATCACAAGGAATTGCGACGACATTTCCTTTCATATATTTTGAAATAGGGTCTTCTTCTTTTATTTTAGTTGAACTTTCTTGCACAGTCATTTCGACTTCGTTTAGACATTGTCTGAAATAAGTGTATACCGCTTGAGATACTGTCAATCCACTATCGATGTGAGCGTTTATTCTTTTTATTATAATTCTTCTGTCATTAAAATCGAATAATTTGCCTGTTTTACAATAGTAAACATAACTTCCAAAACTTAAAAGAGCGTTTATTATGATACCTTTTCTTTCTGAATCGAGTTCACTTTTAATATACAATTCAAAATATTCTTCTAAAAGTTCTAAAACTCTAGATAAATTGGCAAAGTCCATCGATAAATCATCATTTATGTATTTTGCAAGTTCCTGTTCTAAGTGAAATGTTTTTATCTCTTCTTCGCTCATGTTTTTATCATCGACATTTTTCTCTTTTGCATTGAGTCTGATGCCAGAAAGGATCAGTCTGTGATATCCTACGTTGTAAGTGACAGTTGTTGTGCAAATCAGTGGTAATCTGTGTGTCACTGATGTGAATCCTTTTGTAGAAATAGCGTTTAAAGTTCCTTCTATTTTATTGTATTCATCGATTACTTGCTGTCTTTTTACAGATAACTGTTTTTTAATGTCTGAAAATGTCATATTTTCAGAAGCACTCAGATTTAGACTTTTTAGAATGGCTTCTAAAAAATATATAGCTGGTGCACTAGTTACTTCAAGCCAATCTAGCGTCTCTTCCATTTCTCTATATTTTTTTAATAAAGGATCTTTTAATGCTAACGTTTTTTCAAAGTTACTATGTATAATATCAATCATACTTTGGTTAACGCATTCATCTTCTTCAGTTGAAATAAATCTTTTCCAATAATCATTAAATATTTGACCAGTTGATTGACCTAGGCTTTTATGTGCTTTAAAGTATTCGTTAAACTTTTCGAAGCTACTTATAAAAACTTTTTCTCCTGTTATAGCATATACGATATATATAAACATATTTAATAACGTATTTACGAGTACCATGTCCTCATCGAATTTTTGCTTTTCTATTATGTTTGGAACTAGATTATAGCTACCGAAATATACCGTTAAATATTCTTCAAACAAATTTAAGAATAATTCTATAGAATCCATATTTACTGTAAAATCGTCACCTATTAGAGCTCCTAACTTCTTTTCTAATTCGAAAAGTTTTTGCTCTACACTACTAGCTTTTATGTCTTTTTCTTGCTTCTTCTTAGAATTTGTCTTAATGCCTGTTATGATCAAGTAAGATAAATCTAAATCGTCTGTAAACTCAATCCATCCCATATATGGTAGTTCAAAAGTAACTACTCTATAACCTGATTTGTCGAGTCCATTTAAGAGGCTTTTCAAACTTTTTATGTGAAATGCTAGCTTCTGGTATTTTTCTTTTACCGATCTCACAATTTCGTCTTTTGTATTAGACTCCTGAAAATCATAACCTGTAAGTTCATTAAATTTTTGAATGACTACAGACTTCGTATGCCCTTTTGATAATTCCGGCATAGTCTCCGCTAGTATTACGTGATTATGATAAGAATCTAGAGTTCCTTCATCTATTCTAAGAGTTTCTTTAATTATATTTCTATATATATTGAGTTTCATTTTACTTATTTCCATCTTTACTTCTCTTTTCTTAAGTTTTGAATATTATAACAATCTTTTATAATTTGTCAACTGTTGGGATATTGACCTATCCATTATGGATAGTGCAATCATATTCTATGTTAGGAGGAAATGTTTATGTTATTTGATAAAAATGGTTTTTATATGATAGAGCCTCACAACGACTACGATTTTGCTGTCGACATCATCAATGGAAATATACCTGGTCCAAAGATGTACGATCCGAGTGAAGCCTTGAAAATGGGAAATCTGTTTCCTAGTCTTTATAACCAATACAAAGATTATAAGCCAAGAGATTTAAAAGTTTATACTGAAAGAGAAAAGCTACTATTAGAAATTCAAAAACTCGACTTTTCGATCAACGATTTAAACCTTTATTTAGACTTGAATCCAGATGATAGAGATGCTTATAGAATATTTAAGTCATATGTGGAAGAGTGTAAGAAGAAAAAAGATAGTTATATGAGAATATTTGGACCGATCATGTTAGACGATATTACAGACGAATATGAATGGTCTAAAGGTGTTTGGCCTTGGGAAGAAGGTGGAATGTAATGTTTAAATATGCTAAATCTCTTCCGTATCCTCTTTCAATTAAGAAAAAGGATTTAAAAATGGCTAAGTATATCATAACTCAACTCGGAGGATATGCTGGAGAACTTGGAGCTTCACTTCGCTATTTTAGCCAAAAGTTTAACATGCCAGATGACATGGGAAGATCGCTTCTAAACGACATTTCGACCGAGGAAATCGGACATGCAGAAATGATAGCTAGCATGGTTCATATGTTGACCAAAGACGCAACTTTAGATGAATTGAAGGCTGCCGGATTAGAAAGTATGTATACTGAACACGGCAAGGGAATTTTCCCTACTGATTCAAACGGAGTACCTTTTTCAGCTCTAACTTTTGCGTCTACTGGTGATGTCTTCGCCGATCTATCTGAAGATATGGCTGCTGAACAGAAAGCGCGCGCTGCATACGAAAGACTCATAAACTTGGCAAGCGACCCAGATGTCATTAATCCATTACTGTTCTTAAGACAGAGAGAAATCGTCCACTTTAACAGGTTTAAAGAACTATATGATCATTATAGAAAGACTTGTAAGTAAACCCCTTGCGGTTTTACTTTTTCTTTTTAGTGTGCTAAAATGACTCTTGAAAAGAGGCCGCGAATGACAATAGTTTATAAGATAAGTGAAAATTTAAGAAAAGAGATTATAGAACATTATAGAGATACTGCTAAAACTAACAAACCTCCCTATTCTGTCTTTCAAAGTGACGATTGTGGAACTGTAGTTACACTTTATGAATCTGGTAAAATCATGTTTCAAGGCGTTAGTGCTGACATAGATTATGCGTTGTGGCGAGATAGAGAAGCCCATCTAAATAAACGAGATATCGATAAAGAGTTGCGCATAAAAGACGCTAAAGACAAAAAGAAGAAAGAAGAAATGAAGGATACAACTTATAAGTTTGTCTCAACCATCGGCTCAGATGAGGTCGGAACAGGAGATTATTTCGGTCCGATCGTCGTAACAGCTTCATATGTAGATCAAGCCGATATGAGCTTCATAGAAGATTTAGGAGTTAGAGATTCAAAGAAATTGACAGACGAAAAAATTTTAGAAATTGCCCCTAAAATAGCCAAGAAAATTCCTTTTGTCTCATATACTCTTTCACCTAAAGAATATAACGAAGTTGGAATAACCAATATGAACAAAGTTAAAGCTATATTACATAATAAAGTTTTAAACGGTCTTTTAAAAAAAGCGAATTATGATTATAAATATATTGTCGTCGATCAGTTCGCTCTAGTTTCTAAATATTTCGAACATATAAAAGATATTCCAGAGAAAGTAACAAACATCGAGTTTACTCCGCATGCAGAAGATAAATGTCTAAGTGTTGCCGTTTCGAGTATAATAAGCAGATATATATTTTTAAAAGAGATGGGCGCGATGAGCGAAAAATATAAGATGACAATTCCAAAAGGTGCAGGGATTAATGTCGATAAATTTGGACGAGAATTTTTAGATAAGTATGGAGAAGATGAATTAAAAAACGCTGTAAAATTGAACTTTAAAAATACGGAAAAGATAAAGAAGTCTTAATCACAGACTTCTTTCATTTTATAATAAAAGTAAAAATTTTCGTAATTCGTCATATCCAAGATTGTCTTCACTTACTAACCTAGCATCTAAGTTACACAAGTATAGAATAATCTCTTCGAGTTTTTCTTCAGTATATTTTATCGAAGATTCTCTTAGTAACTTCACTCTATAGGGATGCAAGTTATTTAGCATAGAAGAAATCTGATCATTCGTAAGTCTTTTTGTAGATAAAAGTTTGATATCATAAAGAGTTATATATTCCTTTGCAAGCATTACTACGATTGGAATTATTTCAAGTTTGCTATATTCCATTTCGTCTATCATTCTAGCAGATTTTTCTATATTTCTATTTATTATGGCATCTTTAAAACTGAAGATATCACTCGTGTTATAGTTAGATACGTATAGATCTATATCGACATCAGTTATTAGTCTATTATCCCTTTTTATATCTTTCAATTTTAAAAATTCATTCATTGCAATATCGTAGTTAGATGCGCATTTTTCAGAGAATATGTTTAGTGCATTCTGGGAAATACCATACCCTTCTTTCTTTAAAAATTCGAAAAATATTTTTGATAGTTCGTACGGTTTTGTGATAATAGGAGTTTCTATTATTTTTAAACTTTTTATAGCATTTTTAAAAGGGCTTTTAGCACTTATCTTTTCCTTACTCAAAAATATTAGAGTGGTACCTTCTAAAGGATTTTTTAAATATTCTTCGAGTGATTTTATATCGTCTTTGTTATCTTTTTTAGATGAAATGGCTTCTAAGTTTTTAAGGATGATAATCTTTTCTGTCTGAAAAAGCGAATCATAACTTATATTTTCTAATAGTTCTTTTATAGAGATGTCTTCTAGAGAATATTTTTCTGTTTCTTTTCCCGCAACTATTTTTTTTATTTCTTCTTCGACGAGGTTATAGCTTGTCCCATATATCAAATAATTCACTATTATCACCTACTTCATTAAGTTTAATATAGCACAAAATGAATCCCAACTGCAAGGGATTCACTTCGATAATTATCTTTTATATTAAACACTACGGTAGTGGCTAATATATTTTATGGCGGACATCGTTTTATTGTTACATCTTTTTTACCTATCTTATAAGATATAGTACCCGATGTCTGGGTATTAAAATATTCTATATCGAGTTTTTTTAATGTGTTTACGGTCTCGTCGTCAGGATGAGCGTAGATGTTTTTTCTACCACTACTTATAATAGCTGTCTTCGCCTCTATAGATTTTAGGAATGTATCTTCACTACTCGTTTTTGATCCATGGTGAGCAAGTTTTATAACGTCGGCTCTTAAAGATGGATTATTTTTTAGTATGTAGGTTTCAACTTTTTTTGGCACATCACCTGTGAATAAAAAATTCAAAGATCCTAGACTGAGTGAGAATACTATGCTATTAGAGTTTTCATCATTCCAGATGTTATCGTTTAAGTTTTTAATATTTAACTTTCCATCATAATATCTCTTTCGAACTTTGCTATGTCTTAGAATTTTATTTTCTAATTCGTTTATCGAACCATTGTTCATAATAATAGAATCTACTTTAACAGAATTAGCGATGTGAAGTGTTTCTCCAACGTGATCAATGTCACCGTGAGTAAGGAAAATATAGTCGATTTTATTTATTCCAAGCGAGTGAAGATACGTCACAATATTTTCACCTATATAGTGTTTGTCTTCTTTTTTACCATAGTTTATTTGACCTCCTGTATCTATTAAGATAACCTCTTTAGAATGTTTCGTCCTTATGAGAGTAGAATCTCCCTGCCCTACATCTAAAAAGTCGACATGATCGCTGAAATCTAGAATCGGAATAAGCTTGGTAGATAAAATTAAAGATATGAGAAATATACTTACTTTCAAAAGATTTTTTCTTAGATGCGCGATTAAAATGACATAATAAATAACTACTATAAATATAGGTAACTTTGGAATAATGAATGTTAGAAAGTCGATAGATGCTAAAAAAGTGTTTAAAAATTCTAAAAATGATATCGCAATAATAGCTATAATTTCTAGAGGTCTTATTAAAAAAGTCAATAGACATAGTGGATATACTATCGTCGAAACGAATGGAACAAATAAGATGTTATATGCGATGCTTCCTAAATTAAACTTATAGAAATTTGAACAACCTATTGGCAAACTATAGAGAAACGCTACTAGTGTCGTACCCAATATTTTGTGTTTTTTTAAAATATCTTTGTGATAGATAAGCCCGAAAGTCGTGACAAATGAAAATATAAATCCTACGTCGTACAGTATGTGGTAATTTGAAAATATGAGAATTGCTCCTACTAACAACAGAATGTAGATATTTTCTATTTTCAAAGAAAATATTTTGTTCACTGAAATGAGACTGAATAAAAGTCCTGCTCTTAATACACTAGATGAGAAGCCTGTTAAAAAGGCATAAAACCAAATAGCCATAACTGTCAAAAGCAAAGCAAGTTTTTTAGGAATTTTAATCTTCTTAAATAATGATAATAGTAGAGATGAAGCTAGGCCGATATGCATTCCCGATATCGCAAATAAGTGTACGACACCGTTATCTTTATAGTTTTCAAGAGTTGTTTCGTCTAACAAGTCCTTATTTCCTATGATTAAAGTCATCATATAATCACGTATTTTATAGGTAGCTATTCTCTTTATTACGACATTTTTAATTTTATTTAGTAGGTTTATTTCATCAGTATTTAAAGTAAACTCTTCGATTTCACAGGTATAGTGAATTTCTCGATGATTCAAATATTTTTTATAGTTAAAGGTATTTGGTATGGTGTTGTTTAAAGGTTTCTTAAGTTTTCCTCTTATATTTATTATAGAACCTATAGGAAAATCATCATAACCATACTCTTTTTCATCTTCTGTTAAATAGTAATTACAGATCAAATTCTCTTTCGAATTTAGTTCTAAGCTTATTCTTTCTTTTGTAAATTTTACATTTCTAATCGTTCC
>CAJUKM010000018.1:0-14498 GCA_910587535.1 uncultured Bacilli bacterium | reverse complement strand
GCATTGGAAATGTAAATGAGGAAAATACCTAATAAAAATTAAAAGAAAAAGATAAAAAATCTGGTTATTTAATATCTTTGAAAGAGTCTTTTTCTTCATCTAATTCTTTATCTGTCTGGAGTCTTTTATTAAAAGTTACATATTCAGCTTCCATAATTCTCAAGTTTTCACTAGAAAAAGGTTCTCCATATTCTTTTATCATAGATGGGCTCAATTTAGTTAGAAATTGTTCATATTTTTCTTCACCGAATTTCATGTAATAGTCGTGCAGAAAACGTCCTAACTCCATACGAAATTTTTTAATATCTTTAGATCTCAGTGCTGCCATAATTATTATTTGTCCTTCTTTCTATATAGTTATTTTATCTTTAATTTTATCGAACAGTAAGTCGCCGATTCCACTGACGTTTTTGACTTCATCGATGGTTTTAAAATCTCCATTTTGAGTTCTATATTCTACGATCGCTTTTGCTTTCGATTCTCCTATTCCATCGAGAGAAGATAGCTCTTCTATAGAGGCACGATTGAGTGAAATCTTATCGTCCTTTTGAACTTCTTCTTTTTTATCGTCGACACAATTATCTACTTTAATCGTTTCACATTCACATTTCGGAATCTCACAGGTGAGTTTGTTCGAGTCTAAACTCTTTTTGAGTTCTTCTTTGGTAAATATGTAAACTACCATTTCATCTTTTAATTTTTTCGATAGGTTTACATTTTCAGTCGTAGCTTTTGTCGTTATACCACCTGCTAAAGCGATCGCATTAGATATATTAGAACCCTCTAGAAGTGTGTAAACTCCAGGTTTTTTTACTGCTCCTTTGACGTCTACTTCGACATAATTTTTTTCTTCCTCTAAAGTACTATCGTCTAAAACTATTTCATCTTCTTTTGAGGATATTTCGGACGATCGATCATCGATTTTATAATATACGTATAGACCACTTACAGTAATCGAGGTGATCGCAATTATAACCGATATTATTGCGAGCCAGTTTTTCTTTACGATATCTATGATGAATTCTTTATTGTCCATCTTTTTACCTCCTTCTACTTATATTTTACCGGGTGTCATTGAGTTTTTCTCATCATAGAATTTATTTCAATAAAAAAAACGCTCTCGAAAAGCATTTTTAAAATAGATTTAATATATCTTTTATCGAAATGATTATCATCAAAAGCATCAATAAGGCAAAGCCTATCGCATTGATACCATTTTCGATTTTCGGATTCATCTTCTTTTTGCGAATTGCCTCTATTAAGAGGAATAATACTCTCCCTCCGTCGAAGGCAGGGAATGGAAGGATATTTATAAAGCCTAAATTTAAGCTCAAATAGGCCATCAGATATAATACAGATTCGACACTAGTGTTAGCTGCTTCTCCGACGACTGAATAGACTCCTATAGGTCCAGAAAGTGCATTTAATGACAGTTTTCCTGTTACTAATGATGATATAATCATACCCATAGAGGATAGGATAGATCCAGTTTTTTCAAATGCGTACTTTATGGCATTTACAAAACCGTTTCTTCTTTCAGCAACTTGTCCAACTCCAAAAGTTTTTTTGACGATTTTTCCCTCGTAGTCTCTCTCTATTAGTGGCGTTATAGTATAGTTTTTTATATCGCCATTTTCTTTTTTTACGCTAAATTCGTAGTTTTCGTCTTTGACTTTAAGATTTAAAGCGAGAATAACTTCGTCCCAAGTGCCAGTCTTCTTTCCATTGATAGATATAATTCTATCTCCAACTTCGATACCAGCTTTTTCAATAGGAGAATCTTCTGCAACTAATCCGACAAAACTTTTCTGCTCTGTTGCTCCCCAGATGAGTGCCGATATAAATAGTATCAATATTCCTGTTAGGAAATTCATCGTGACACCAGCGATCAGTATTAAGCATCTTTCCCATATTTTCTTATTGCACATGTAGTCTTTTTTTTCTAGTTTGACGTCCATTCCGTCATTCTCATCAACTTCACCTGCTATGGCACAAAAACCGCCTATTGGAAAAAGACGTAGGCTGTAGACCGTCGGATCGTTTTTGTTCTTTCTTTTAAAACTGAATATCTTAGGCCCCATTCCGAGTGCAAACTCATACACGTAAGCTCCTCTATTTTTAGCTGTCAAAAAATGTCCCAATTCGTGTACAAAAATCAATATTCCTAAAATGACGATTAATAAAATGAATGCTATCATAAAAAATTCCGAACCTTTCTTATATCAAATTTTTTAGCAATACGAATGCCAATATGACGAACGTAATGCTATCTATCCTATCTAACACTCCTCCGTGTCCCGGAATAAGATTGGAAAAATCTTTTATGCCTCGCTCACGCTTAATGGCACTGTAGAAAAGATCTCCTATCTCACATACTATTGTTAAAACGATTATTACAGGAATAACTGTCGTTAGAGGTTTTACATCTATGAAAGTGGCGTAAAAGATGCTCGTAAGAATCGATCCCATTATTATTCCACCTAAACATCCCTCAACCGTTTTGTTCGGGCTTATTTTGGTAAAAGTGTGTCTGCCGATCATCTTTCCGACTATATAAGCGAATGTGTCCGTAAGAACTGTTATCAAGATTATCATTATGAAATAAATTTTTTCGTATATTAAAATATTCGATGCTAAGTTTAAAACGATTCCCAAAAACATTATGAAAGAAGTAAGCTCGAAGGCTTCTTTCGTCGTATAATTACCCTTTTCATGATAAAAGAGGGTCGGCATGAACATGAGAAGAAAAGACGCAACGATATATTTATAATCCAATCCGATAGAACTATATAAAATATCCCTATTGGAAAAAGTATTCATCAGTATTGTGAAAAGTCCTAATAGCTCTACTATTTTTGGATATTTGTTTATTCCTTTTAAATTTAAAATTTCTCTGTATGCTAGAATTGCTATAACTCCCATCGCAATTCTAAAAGGTAATCCACCTATTATTAGAATTGGAACAAAAATTAGAATCATTATAGCTACACTGATCAATCTACTCTTCATCTTATTCACCTATTGATATTATAGTTTAATTTAACTAAAAAATAAAGTGCTTAGTAGCTTTTGCCCATAAAAAAATCTTTTAAGAACTTTTTTTCGTGAATTTTGCCTATGTAATTCACTCTATTTTTAAACATTTTTTCTTTTCTCGTTATCTTCTTTGGTGAGTAGTCGAAGTCGTGATTCATCCTCTCTATATAAAAACGATTCATTATGAATGAACAATTTTTTGTCTCTTCCAAAGTCATAAAAATTAAAAATATAAAGATAAAAATATTATCTTTGAATATATCGGGGAAAATGATCGCTAGTATCGATAAGAGGATAAAACTGATAGTGCTTGAAATTATAAAAGATATTTTAAATGGAATAAAAAGTTCGCTCAACAGTTTAATTATTTTGTATCCGTCTAGCGGACAAATCGGGACTATGTTGAACACAATTATAAACATATTGTACATGTTTAAAAATTCGAAAGTGTTTCTGTCGATGAGGGATCGATCGTTTAATAAAAGTAGGATCAATCCTAATATAGTCTGAAAGAAGATGCCACCGACTGAGATTAGAAGATCTTCGAAGATATTTTCACTGACAAGTGACGACATTTTAGTCAATCCTCCAAAAGGTAAAATAGTAATCGATTCGACTTTCCTTTTGAATAGGTGTGCAAAACATATATGACCGAATTCGTGAATGATAACTATAGAAAAAATCATGGCTATATATCTCACATATCCTGTGATAAAACCAGCAAATAAAACGACAAATGTGAGAGGATGTAATTTTATTTTACTCGAGAACTTCATCGTAATCTAGATACTCTGTTCCTTTTTTAAATGTTAGGTATAATTTATTACCCTTAGATGTTCCTAAATATTCACCTTTTTCGACATAGTCATAAAGCGCAACAGTAGAGTTGTCTATGTTGCTATACCAATAATCGATTTCATCTATTCCTTGAATAATTATCGTATTGCCAAATCCTTCTTTTTCGCCGATAAAAACGACTATACCCGAGTTTATCGTCGGAACTAGATAGTTTTCCTTGACTGTAAGTTCATAACCTTCTTTGTAATTCGCAATATTTTCATAAGTCATCTTTTCGTTAAATACTGTCGTGTCGTTTTTCATCAAGTCTTCAAAAGGGACTATGTTTCCAAAATAACGATCGTAAACATTGGCTATTTTAGAGAATGACATATTGTCTTTGAGCATTATTTCTTTTACAAACTTGTTGCCAATTTTTGTCGTATTTGCAAATATTATAAGTCCAAAAAATAATATAATGGCAATTAAAATTCTCGTAATGAGTAAAGTCACATATTTTTTGGATTCATTTTTCTGATTATCTTTTTTTATATTAGTATAATTTTCTCTTCTCTTTTTTATGCGTCGTTTTTCTTCTTCGAAAGTATCCATGTTTTCACCCTGATAAATTATATTGTTAAAACATAAAAAAAAGAATAATTTTTTTATTCTTCATTCAGTTTTTGAACTAAAGTCATGTATTCTTCTTTTATTTTTTTTAATCTGTCTTCTGTCTTTGCCTCGAAACGAAGTGTAAGATTAGGACCGGTGTTTGATGCTCTTACTAAAGCCCATCCATCTTCATATTGGATTCTCACTCCATCCTCTAGAATGGTAGTTAGAGATAGCTTGTGACAATATTCTTTGACCTCATCGACAATGCCAAATTTTTTATCTTCAGTAGTCTTAATCTTTATCTCAGGTGTACTAAAGTAAACTGGGAATTTTTCGCATATCTGACTAAATGTGCGATTAGAGTTCGAGAGAATCTCTAAAATTCTCAATCCGGCGTATATTCCGTCGTCAAATCCGTCCCATCTATCTCTAAAGAAGAGGTGCCCTGATAGTTCTCCGCCAAAAGCTAGATCCATCTCTTTAATTTTATTCTTTAGATATGAATTTCCAGTGCGATAGATAAAAGGTTTTCCACCTAAACGCAATATTTCGTCTTCTAATTGTTTTGAACATTTGACATCGAAAAGTGCTGTTTTGTTTTCAACTTTTGGCATCAAATCGTTCCAAATTACCGCCATGACTGTGTCGGCAGCGATGAATTTACCGTTTTCAGCTATTATTCCTACTCTATCGGCATCTCCGTCTAATCCGATACCGAGATCGGCTTTTTCTTCTATTACTGCCTTTTTTAACTGTTCCATATTTTCTTCAATGCTAGGATCTGGGTGGTGATTAGGAAAAGTACCATCGCTTTCTTCGTTAATATATATTACGTCGGCATCTATTTTATCGAATATATCTTTTACTATTATAGATCCTGTTGCATTGGCTGGATCGACGACTACTTTTAGGCGTCTTTTTAGTTTTATGTCTTTTAGAACCCTTTCGATATAAGGTGCTCTAATGTCGACTTCTTCTACTGTACCATTACCTTCCTCGAATGAACCATTAAGGATAATATCCAAAAGTTCTTTAACTTTAGGACCACATGCATTATCGTAATTTTCGATAGCAATTTTAAAACCGTTATCTCCTACTGGATTGTGGCTTGCAGTCACCATAACTCCTGTATCTATCCCCAAATGTAGGCATGCAAAGTAGTACATAGGTGTAGTGACTAACTTCAGGTATTTGACACTTACGCCTGTTGCATTGATTCCCGTGATTAACGCGTTTGTAAGCGATTCTCCAGACAACCTGTTATCGTGTCCAACGACACAAACCGTTTTTCCAAGCGATCTTATCTTTGTTCCATATGCTAATCCGATCGAATAAGCAGTATCTTCGTCTATTTGAGTTTTATATTCTCCTCTTATATCGTATTCTCTAAATATATCTTTTACAATATCTCTTTTTAATTCCATCTAACCAATAATTCCTTTCAAAATTCCATATGAAAATATGAGCATTATTATACCCGCGATAAATACCCCAGCAAGTGCGGCTAAGAAGCTCTTCTTTTTATCGAGTCCTAAGAGGACTGCTAATAAGCATCCTGTCCATGCTCCACTTCCAGGAAGTGGAACCGCTACGAAAAGCATTATCCCTAAATATCCATATTTTTCTATTGAATCTTTCTTTTTTAGTGTCTTTTCTTTGAAGTGATCTATAATATTCTTTAGAAAATCTATTTTCGACAGTATATTTAACAGCGCTTCGACGAATAACAAGACGAACGGTATCACCAATACGTTCGCTCCTATACAGACTAAAAATGCTTGCCATACTGGTACATCCATCAAAGAAGCGGCGATTAAGCCACCGCGAAGTTCTAGAATGGGTAAAAGCGAGATCAGAAATATCGTCAAGTATTTTCCTGTCAGGGTAGCCGTCAATCCGCCAAATATTCCTAAGATACCCTTTACTAATTTATCTACCATCGATTATCTCCTTCGCTATTTCGTAGACTGTTTCTGCGATATCGTCTCTGCTTCTTATGTTTCCATCATCGTCGATGCAAGAAACAGTTTTAAAATTAAATTTTTCACTTAATTCTAAATATGCTTTTTCACTTCTTTTGATGTGCTCGATATCACTTTCAGTCTCATCCAAAGTCTCATCTCTACTTTGAACTATCTCTTTTACTTTGTCACTAGGCATATGGAGAAAAATTATATCATCTGGTTCAGGAAGCCCTAATAATTTATATTCTAGTTCTTTATAAAACTCGTATAGTTCGGCTCTCTCTTCTGGGCTGTCCATCTTTCCACCTTGATGTCCCATATTAGAAACCGTATATCTGTCGAGGACGACAATTTTTCCTTTTTCTAGTGCTTCTGTTATGTAATCTTTATGGAACAATCTGTCGGCCGCATAATATAGCCCTAAAACTTTCGGTGAAGTGTGCGCTATATCTTCAAAATAAGATGGACAAATATAACTTTTGCCCAATATCGGGCCACCAATTATTCTGCCTGTAGGATCATCGTATACGGGAAAAGGCATTGTGAAAACGTCGAGTCCATCGTTTTTTAATCTCTCTACTAATCTTTTAGTCTGAGTTTCCTTACCACTACAGTCAGTTCCCTCTATTACTATCAATTTACCTTTCATTCTAACACTCCCTACGATTATAATTATACTATCTTTTTAAATCATTTGACAATAGTAATCTCGTTTTTGATAAAAGAAAAGACAGTTCTTTTATGAACTATCATTATTTTAATTTAATCTTTTCTTCAATATAATTTTTTAAATCTTTTATATCTAGTTTTATCTGTTCCATCGTATCCCTGTCTCTCAAAGTTACCGTGCCATTTTCTAGAGTTTCATCATCTATTGTAATCGCAAAAGGAGTTCCAATTGCATCACTTCTTCGATACCTTTTTCCTATAGATCCAGTTTCATCGTAAGATACTGGGAATTCACTACAAAGAGTACTGTAGATTTCCTTCGCTTTATTGGAATGAACTTTTTTGATCAAAGGCAATATAGCAAGTTTGTAAGGTGCTAGTGCAGGATGTAATTTCAAAATTTCTCTTTCATCTCCTGCCTCTAGAAGCTCTTTGTCATAGGCATCACATAAAACCGCTAAGAACAGTCTATCTAGTCCCACGGAAGGTTCTATTACATATGGAATATACTTTTCGTTGGTCTCTGGGTCTAAATATCTCAAATCATTTTTAGAGTGTTCCATGTGAACTCCCAAATCGTAATCCGTTCTATCCGCTATACCCCAAAGTTCTCCCCATCCCATAGGATAGTTGTATTCTATATCGGTTGTCGCTTTACTGTAAAATGAAAGTTCTTCTTTTTTGTGATCTCTATAACGAAGATTTTCTTTTTTTAGTCCAATCGTCTTAAGAAAATCTAAGCAGGTGTTTTTATAAAATCCGAACCATTCCAAATCAGTATCAGGTTTACAAAAGAATTCTAGTTCCATCTGTTCAAATTCGCGAACTCGGAATATGAAGTTACCAGGAGTTATTTCGTTTCTGAAAGACTTACCTATTTGTCCAATTCCGAAAGGAACTTTCAACCTCATAGCTCTTTGGACATTGTTGAAGTTTACAAATATTCCTTGAGCAGTCTCACCTCTTAAGTAAACAGTGCTCTTTGAGTCTTCTGTTACGCCTATGTGCGTCTCGAAAAGAAGATTGAATTTTCTTATCGGAGTGAAGTCTTTTGAACCACAATTTGGACATTCGATTTCATTCTCTTTCATGAAGGATTCTAATTGTTCATTCGACCAACCGTCACCCGTCTCTTTACCTTCTGTAAACTCTTCGACGAGTTTATCAGCGCGATGGCGACTTTTACATTTTTTACAATCCACTAGTGGATCAGCAAAATTTGCTACGTGTCCACTTGCCACCCAAACGTTTGGGTTCATCAAAATAGCAGAATCCAAACCGACGTTGTAGATGTTTTCTTGAATGAACTTTTGATACCAAGCTTTTTTAATGTTTTCTTTAAGTTCCCTTCCAAGAGGACCGTAGTCCCAAGTATTTGAAAGTCCTCCATAGATTTCACTTCCTTGGAATACGAATCCGTATGTCTTAGAATAAGTTACGATATCTTCCATTTTTAATTTGTTCATTATTATCCTCCATTTATACTGTTTTATATTGATAACGGCCTTCTTAAACTTCTTGAATTACTGCGATAATCATCGGCTTAGATTCAGTTTCACTATAGAAATATTTGCCTAAGTGCTCTCTTATCTCTTGTTTGATGTTGTTGTAGTCGACATATTCATCGGTCGTATTTTTAGATATGATGTTCTCACTTATTTTTTTGATTTCGGCAATCATCTCGCTAGAATCTTTTACATATATAAAACCTCTAGTAGTGACTTCAGGACCGACCAATATTTCTTTGGTTTTCTTAGATAGGCTAGCACTGATCAAAACGATGCCGTTTTCTCCTAAAACTTCTCTATCTTTTATGACGAGTTCTCCTACGTCTTCACCTATCGATCCATCTATCAACGTATCGCCTATTTTTATTATCTCAGTTTTTTCAGACAGTTTTCCATTTTCGAACGTTACGATTTCTCCATTTTGTTTTAATATTATGTTTTCTGCAGGAATACCTAGTGAGGAAGCTAAATTTGCATTTCCAACCATATATCTATACTCGCCTTCAACTGGCATGCAGTATTTAGGTTTTAAGAGGTCGATCATCATCATCAAATCTTCTGTACTTGCATGATGTAGTATGCTCTTTCCTTTGGGAAGTGTATATGATTCGACATTCATCAAAGCTAATTCGTTTTGGAGATCCACTATTTTCTTCTCGTTATAATCGTAAGAAGGCTCTGCAAAAAGGATAGTATCTTTTTCTTTCAATGTAATGAATTTGTCATATCCATCGACTATCTTTCTGATATTATAATATTGATTCTTTTTATCGTCGCAGATCATTATTACGCTTTTTGGATCTTCTATATCTTCTAACGAGCCAATCACATTTTCTTTAACTGTTAAATAACCGTTTTCTATTGCCATATTTATGAGATTTTGTAATTTATGTCCCATTATAACTACTTTTCTGTGTGAATTTTCTAATGCATTGAATATCTCTTGAATCGTGTATAGATGATCATCGAAAAGTGCTATAAGTAGTCTTCTAGGACTTTTGTTTATAATCTCTTTGTAGTAACTTTCAAATTTGTGATTAGGGCTAGTGTGTCCTACTCTTTCTGAAAATGAAGATTCGCTCATTAAACATAAGACACCCAATTTTCCAACGTATGCAATTTTTCCCAGGTCCATACTGTAATTTCCAGTCATGCTAGGATCGATTAAGAAGTTTCCTGTATAAACTATCGCCCCATCCTTCGTGTTGATGACATACATAACCGAATCTGGGACAGAATGGTTGACGTTGATCGGAAAAATACTAACCGAACCGAAATTTATCTTATGGTGGGCAGTGATTTCTATCATCTTTGAAGTATCCAAACCGCTCAATTTCAAGTATTCAATAGTGTATTTAGTCGCGAACACTTTCAAGGTCGGAAGAACCTTTAAAAGGTCAAAGATACCTCCTATGTTCTCTGGATGTGCATGGGTCAGGAATACGCCCTTAATCTTCTTTTTATTTTTAACCAAATATTCATAATCTGGAATTATGTAATCTATTCCGTACATTTCCTCGCTTACGAATTTTATTCCAGCATCAAATATGAACATCGCATTGTCCACTTCTACTATATAGGTGTTCTTTCCGTTTTCGTTTAAGCCACCCATAGCCATTATTTTAATTTTACTCATAAAAAATCTAATTCCTTTCTTAATAATAGTTTTAATAAGTTAAACTGATATGAGTATTATAACAGACTTTAAAAAAAAAAGAAAGTATTCAGGAACTTTCTTTTTCGTTTATCAATTTAGAAATATGTACTATTTCTAAATCTTTGAATTCAATTTCATTTAAAATGAGTTTTAAATTTTCTAGCTTAACACTGGAAGAGATAAGGATGATGCTTCCTGGTGCTAAGCTATTTTTAATTTCGATTAAATTAGTATTATTTAAAGTTAGTTTAGGATCTAGTAGATAATAATCGTTCTTTTTGCATAGAGGTTCCATGCTTTCACCTTTTAAGCAAAGTTTTTTATCATTATCTAGCTTAGAGTTCATAGTGTTAAATTCTTCTTTTGTCTTTGTTCCGTTTATGATTTCTATATTTTCTGTCATTTCTTTCGAATCTGACGTGACTAAATTGAACAATATATTTGCACCTGTTAGGTACTTTTCTAACTGTTCATTCGGCATGAGTATTAGACTAATATATCTGTTTTTGGGGTTTCCAGATAGAATATATTTATCTTTGTTGTCTTCTAAAGATTTTTTTGGTTTTATATAGTCATAAATTAGGTAATTTTCATTAAATTTGCCGAAATCGTGCATTTCCAAGTAGCTCTCTTGACTGTTTACTGATCTTCCGAACTTTCCTGGAATAATAGAATTGTCTGTCACATTTATGACGGCATCGATCGGTTCTTCTTCGTAGTCTTTACTGACAGCTTTTATCTCTTGCATCAAGTCGCTTTTATTTGCAACTAGCAAACTCACTCGATCAGTAAAGTAAAAACTGAAAGCAATAAGGGCAAACCCGCCTATCCACTCAAAAATTCTCCGCATCTTTATCACCTATAAAACATTATGCAAATATCGTTTTCTTTATTCTGCATTTAAAAGTTCTTCGTCAGAATAGGTTTCTTTACCCGTCTCTTCTATTACGGTCTTTTGAGATTGCATGAAAGAAACTTGATCTGCAACTACTTCGTAAGCATATACTCTGTTCTCATCTTTATCGATATAGTTATTGTTTTGAACTCTCGCTTTAACGGAAACCATGTCACCTTTTTTACAGTATTCGCACACTTTTTCGGCGATTACATTCCATACAGTACAACCGATGAAGTCAGTCTCGTATATACCAGATGAATTCTTAAATGGTCTTTTAACAGCTACAGTCATGTAACAATTATTCTTTCCTTCGCGCTTTTTTATCTCGGGATCTTTAGTCAATCTTCCGACTAAAATAAGTTGATTCAATAGACATTCCTCCTTTCGTAAAAGACTTTAACAAAAATCTAAAAGCATTGCAAAAAGCAAAAATGATATTATTGATGCACAAAAAAAGCAAATCTCTAAGAGAAATGCACTTTTTTGTTTAAATTTTGGCCTTTTTTTTGGTAAATATCTTTTTTATATAGGCAATAATAAAATTTTAGTATCAAAGGTTGAAAAGTACCGAAACTATTATAAAACTCATGAGAATACCTATAAAATCGGCAAATAATCCAGCTTTTAAGGCATATCTTATCTTCTTTATGCCGACACTTCCAAAGTATAATGTCAAAACATAAAACGTAGTATCAGTACTGCCCTCTAGGGTCGATGCAAGAACTCCTATGAAGGAATCGGGACCATAATTTTTAAAGATATCTGTCATTATTACTTGACTTGCACTCCCACTTATAGGCCTCAAAAGTGCCATAGGGAATATAGATATCGGTATATTAGGACCCAAAAATTTACCCAAGCCGCCAAAAACATAATCTAGTATTCCACTGTGAAGAAAGATATTTACGGCGAATACCATACTTACAGTAAATGGGAAGATGCTTATGGCACTGTTTATTCCCTCTTTAGCTCCGCTTATAAACGAAGAGTATATGTCTACTTTTTTAAAAAGTCCATAGATTATTATTCCTACAATCATAATCGGAATCAATATGAGTGAAATAGTACCCATCGTTCCCTCCTTAACATTCATTTTAATATTATTTAACTGTCTTTTTATTTTTCTTTCTTATAAAGTAATCCATCGTTAGACCCGCAACCGAGGCACAAGCTGTCGCCATCAAAGCCATCGATATTATTCCGCTTGGATCGGAGCTTCCGTAAAGAGCTCTCAAACTTATAATCGATGTAGGGATGAGTGTTACGCCCGAAGTGTTTAAAACGAGAAAGGTTATCATAGCTTCACTTGCCGTATCTTTTTCATCGTTTAATTCTTGAAGTTTTTCCATCGCCTTCAGTCCAAATGGTGTTGCGGCACTTCCAAGTCCGACCATATTTACAATTATATTTGATGCTATTAGGCCTAAAGCCTCATGGCCATCTGGTATGGAAGGAAAAAGTCTTTTTAGTATGAAAGAAAACTTGTACGAAATTTTTTTTAACAGTCCAGAATCACTTGCAATTTGCATGAGTCCCATCCAAAGCACTATTACAGGAAACATGGTTAAAAACATCTCTAAAGCTTGAGCTGAACTTTTTAATACTTCTTCATTGACTAACGATAAATTACCGCTTATAAAACTATAAAATATACCTAACAGCAGTAAAAAACCCCATATAAGACTTACCATTTAAAAAAATCCTTTATCCTTTCAAAAAAACTTTTCTTTTTAACTTCTACTTTTGGACGTTCGCCATATAGATTTAACTTCTTGTAAGTTTTACCGTCTAAGCTGATCGAAATCGTACCTATTATTTTAGATCCCGTTCCCTCTTTGATTTCAGTATAAAGTTCTACATCTCTTTTTACTCTTTTAGCTTCTTCCTTTGTCAAGAGCATCGAAAATGAAGATGTCGTATACAGTTTATAGCCTTCTTTGTAATCTATCTTTAAGTTATCTTTGTCTACAAGTGTGTATTTTTCATACATATCGAAATATTTTTCATAGAGAGTCTCATGAGTTACGAATCGATCTGGGTCTACAAATGTGGCTATCACTAAATTTTTGTCGTCTTTCGTTGCGCTGGATACAAAAGTGTGTCTAGCTGCAGTCGTATAGCCTATTTTGCCTCCTGTAGCATATTTATAATCTGTAAGTAATCTATTTTTGTTGTACCATTCATAGGTGTTAAAATTCGTCTTAACGATATGCTTTTTAGCTGAAGTTATTTCTCTAAACTTTTCATTTTTCATAGCTTCTATCATCAAAAGACTCATATCGTATACTGTACTTTTATTTTTAGTTTGTTCATCTAATCCGTGTGGATTTTCAAAAATAGTGTTTTTCATTCCTATCATCAAGGCTGTATCGTTCATGAGCTTAGCAAAACCTTCTACACTTCCGGCTGTGTGTTTAGCTAAGACTAGTGCGGCGTCATTTCCGCTTCGTAGCATCAATCCATAGAGGAGATCTTCAACGCTCATTTTTTCTAATGGTTTAATATAAATTGCACTTCCGTAGGCATCTTTTATTTCATCACCCGCTGTCACAATATCGTCCAATTTGGCATTGTTTAGCACTACTAATGCGGTCATTATTTTTGTCGTTGACGCTATTAAAGATTGTTTGTTTTCGTTTTGGCTGTATAATATCCTTCCACTATCAGCATCCATAACTAATGCTGAGTCGAATGCTGACACAGAGGTCGAAAACGAAAAAAAACAGGCACAAAAAAATATCACTTTTTTCATATAGATCACTAATTAACTATATGATATCTGTGATATTTTTATAATCAATCTATGTCGTTTCTAGATAATATTTCTGCTGGCGTTTTTCTTATAGTAGTCATTATTGGAAGCAAACCGACTAATATATTTAGAGCATAAACTAATAATATACTTATTGTTACAGTTCTAAAATCGACTACGAATAGAGAACTAAATAGTGGTGACTTAATGATCTCGTTCAATATCATATTCATGAAAATTGAACCTGTTAATCCAGCTATCGTAGTGATTATAAGTATTTCTCCTAAAAACATTTTATATATGTCTGCCTTTTTAACTCCTATTGCGCGATAAATTCCTACTTCTTTAATTCGAGACAAGAAAGATGCTCTTATCATAAGGAATATCTCTATAAACGAAATAAATAACAATATTCCTGAAATGACAAGAGATTCGATAATGGAGCTTTTTCTGTTTTCGATATATTTTTGCTTTGCCGTTTCGTATGTATCGATAGCGTTATATCCTAAATCCTTTAAATCTTTAAGAGTTTTTTCTTTATCTTTGGCATAAATAGTAATGTTATCAGAACTTAGTATGGTATTATATTTTTGTGTATTGTCATTTACTAAAAGATTATTAC
>CAJUKM010000017.1 GCA_910587535.1 uncultured Bacilli bacterium | reverse complement strand
ATTTTTTCATTTACACTGGCATCACTCAATTCCGGTTTCATTTTATAATATAGATAAGAGCAATTATCGATAAAATGACTTGCTTTTGATGGTATTCTTTAGTATACTACTAATAGATTTTTACATTGTCTGTATGAACTCCATCTTACTTTCAAAGTTTAAATCGATTTATAAATAAAATAAAGGAGGATAGAATCATGGCAGTTACAAAAGAACAAAAACTTGCTAGAATTCGTGAGTTCGGTAGAAACGAAAAAGATTCAGGAAGAACAGAGGTTCAGATCGCAATCTTAACTGATGAAATCAACGATTTAACTGAACATTTGAAAGTTCATAAACACGATTATCACTCAAAAAGAGGTCTTTTGATGAAAGTCGGAAAGAGACGTAGTTTACTCGACTATTTAAAAGCAAACGATGTTGTAAGTTATCGTGAATTGATCAAAAAACTTAATATTAGAAAATAAGGCACTATATTTTTTAGTGCCTTTTTATATAAGAAAGAGGTATATATGAAAAAGGAATTCAAACTCGAATTCAGGGGAAGAGAGTTCATAGTGGAGATAGGTGAATTAGCAAAACAGGCGAATGGTTCCGTTCTAGTAAGATATGGAGACACAGTAGTTTTGAGCTGTGCTGTGATGTCAAACAATGTCAGTACAGCAGACTTTTTTCCACTCACTGTACTCTACCAAGAAAAGTTATATTCAGTTGGAAAAATCCCTGGAGGATTCATTAAAAGAGAAGGAAGGCCGACAGATGAAGCTACGTTGAACGCTAGACTTATCGATAGACCTATTAGACCTATGTTTGCTGAAGGATTCAGAAACGAAGTTCAAGTAATAAATACAGTATTGTCTGTCGATCCCGACAATAGTCCTGAGATGGCTGCTATGCTCGGAGCTTCTTTGGCTCTTTCTATAAGCGATATACCATTCGATGGTCCCATTGCGGGAGTTAGAGTAGGAAAGATAGGAAAAGAATTTATCATAAATCCTACTGTCGAAGAGACGGAAGCTTCAGAATTACTTTTAACACTTGCCGGTACTAAAAGCGATATTTGTATGATCGAAGCAGGCGCTAAGGAAGTTTCCGAAGAAACTATGATAAAAGCGATAGAGTTTGGACAAAAAGCTATCGCAGAATTATGTGCATTCCAAAGCGATATCGTGGAAGATTGTGGTCTACCGAAAGTCGTAGTCGATTTAGCTCAAATCGATCCAGAACTTACAACTTTGGTTAAAGATTATGCAAGAAAAAGTATGGAAGATGTTCTCCACTTAAAAGCTGATAAAAATACAAAATATGCCGAAATAGAGAATGTAAAAGTACAGACTATAGGGCATTTCAGTGAGATATATGCGGCGAATGAAAATCTAGCAGATATCTTAAAAGATGTCAGAACTTTAGTAGATGAATTGGAAGCGGAAATCGTAAGAGATATGATAGTTCTAGAAGGTTTGAGACCAGACGGAAGGGCATTAGACGAGATCAGAGCTCTTTCAGCGGGAATAGATATATTACCTAGAACTCATGGAAGTGCTCTTTTCACTAGAGGTCAGACTCAAGCTTTGAGTACGACAACTCTAGGCGCAATAGGAGAACATCAGATATTGGACGGACTAGGATTAGAGGATACAAAGAGATTTATGTTACACTACAATTTCCCTAACTATAGCGTAGGAGAGACGGGCCGTTATGGAGCACCTGGAAGACGAGAGATAGGGCACGGAGCTTTGGGCGAAAGAGCCTTGTTACAAGTCATGCCAGATGAAGTAGAATTTCCATATACTGTGAGAGTAGTAAGTGAAATATTGGAAAGTAACGGTTCTTCGAGCCAAGCTTCTATCTGTGCTGGATGCCTAAGCTTGATGGCTGCAGGTGTTCCTATCAAGGCACCGGTTGCTGGTATAGCGATGGGATTGATAACCAAGGGAAAGAAACATGCAGTCTTAACCGACATCCAAGGATTAGAGGATCACATGGGAGATATGGATTTCAAAGTTGCTGGAACGAAAAATGGGATTACTGCACTCCAAATGGATATCAAGATCAAAGGCATAACTAAAGCGATTTTAAAAGAGGCCTTGGCGCAAGCTCACAATGCTAGATTGCAGATTTTGGATTTGATGGTTTCTATAATACCAGAACCGCGTAAAGAGTTGAGCCCTTATGCTCCTAAGATCGCATGTATCGACATAAAACCTGAGAAGATTAAAGATGTCATAGGTAGAGGTGGAGAGATGATAACGAAGATCATATTAGAAGCTTCTAATGTCAAAACGGTCAACGATAAAGATGCAGTAAAGGTAGATATCGATGACGATGGACACGTAGTCGTATATCATACCGACAGAGAGATAATCGAAAAGACGATATCTATGATTGAAAACGTCGTAAGAGAAGTAGAGGAAGGTAAAGTTTATAATGGCAAGGTAACTAAGGTTGAAGATTTCGGTTGTTTTGTCGAGCTATGGCCTGGAGCAGAAGGATTGGTTCATGTATCGCAGCTTGCACATGAGCGAGTTAACAAACCTAGTGATGTCGTAAAAATCGGGGATGAGATAATAGTAAAAGCGATCGGAACTGATGCTCGTGGAAGAATAAATTTATCGAGAAAAGATGCTTTACCAAAACCCAAAAAGAAAGATGAAGATAAAAAGGCAGAATGATGCCTTTTTTTGTTGGCAATTTTTATCATAAGTAAATGCCATTTATAAAAAATGGCAAAATTTATCAATTCGGCACGAAAGGTGGCTTACTTCAAAAAAGCTTACCTTTATAATTACTCGTATAGGGGATGATATTTTTGGACGAGTATGAATTCTATAATGAAAATATAAAGTCTACTGTTTGCAAAAATGTCAAAAAATATAGAAAGGAAAGGGGAGTGAGATTGATGGATCTTGCAGAGAAACTCGACCTTTCTGTAAACCACCTTAAGCGTATTGAATCTGTTAACGACAGAAACAATATCTCGCTCGTCACTCTTTATAAAATTTCAGTAATCTTAAATGTAAGCATAGATAAGTTTTTTGAAGAGGAAGGCAAGCAAATATGAGAGAACTCATTTTAAGGAGAGTGATTGCTTAGAGAAAATGTCTTTAATCCAAAGTCCGTCTTCATTAGGACGGCAATTTAAAATATAAAGAAAGTTGGTATGAAATGAATAAAAAAAATGTTACGGTAATTGTAAGTGTTTTATTAGTAGCAGTCTTAGTCGTACTTTTAATCTTATTCGGAAGTAAGAAGGAAGTTAAATTCGATTCCCAAGGTGGTTCTAGTGTAACTACTCAAGATGTAAGATTTATGAGTAAAGTTAAAAAACCTACTGCTCCAGTGCGTGAAGGTTATACATTCGATAACTGGTACTATAATGATGCCGTCTTCGATTTCGATACTAAGGTCACTAAAGGCATGACTTTAATTGCAAGATGGATTAAAAACGGAGAAGGTACTAGCGAAACTGGTTATACAGTTACATTTAACACAGATGGTGGAAATGTAATCGCTAGTTTAAAAGTAGATGCAGAAGGCACCATAGAAAAACCTCAAGATCCAGTAAGAGAGGGATATAAGTTTGTCGGATGGCAAATGAATGGAAAAGACTTCGACTTTAAGACGAAGATAACTCAGAATACAGTTCTTACAGCTAAATGGGAAAAAGAGGAAGAAACCAATCCTACAGGTGGTGAGAAAACTCCAAAATTAAGTTCTGGAAATTTCACACTAAATGTCGGAAAGAGCAAGAAATTGTCAGTTTACAATACGTCTAGTAAAGTTTCTTGGAAATCTTCTAATAGTAAAGTTGCTACGGTAGATTCTAATGGTAAAGTCGTCGGTGTTTCTTCTGGAACTGCTACGATAACTGCAATAGTCGATGGAAAAAGTTATTCGGTAAAAGTGACTGTTAAGTCAAATAACTCGGGAAATCAAGGCGGTAATACTCCTGTCGATCCAGAACCTCCTAAACCAGAAGAACCAAAGCCTGTCGATCCTAAACCAGAAGTTACATATAGAGCTGTTTGCGAAGAAATCAGTGGAAGTACACTACAACAATGTCAAATAAAGATACTAGGTTCTGATGGAAAATATGTAAGCGGTAAAGTACGCGTCGAAACGACAACAGGTGGATCTGGAGAAGTAAACACTGGATACACATTACCAAAGAGTTCATTTAAAAGTGCGACTGTAATAAGCACGAATTAGTTATTGGAAAGGACGTAATAATATGAATAAGAAAAAGATTAAAAACGTTTTCTCTAAAGCGTTCATCATCTCTCTTGCAACACTTGCTGTTCAAGGGATAGACGTCTATGCAGAGAATGTAAGAGAAACTGCCGGAAGAGAAATTGCAGATGGTTCGTATATAATAGGTATAACTAGATTTACTAACGATACGAATATCACTGCAGATAGAGTTTTAATGGCAAGTCAAGACGACATGTTCTTTAAAGGTCTATCAAACTATAAAAAACCTGCTATATATCAGTATCAATTAGGACAGTGGATTAAGTATGATACTAACAACAATCCATCTGTTGCTAACGATCTAGAAGTAGCAATGTTAACACATCAAGATATCTACTATGTCAACAACGAAGAAAAGATATTAGATGTAGCCTATACGAGAGATATAGCTAGTGGAAGCGAGTTGATTTTCACAACTGATGCCATCGGAAAAACTATAAGTTATTCTAACGGTGTCATGAAAGTACCTGCTACTACTAGATCTATAACAATCAAAGTTAAAAACGGTTCTTCAGAAACATTAGTAGAAAAACTAGAGAAGACTACTCCTCTTCAGGATGGAGAATTCAAATATGTAAGCGATGGACAAAGCGGATATTATGGCTCTATTTCAGCAGATAATATCATCACTCAAAACAGTGACGTCACTGTAAATGGAGAAACGATTACTATCGGTGGTACTATCGCTTGGAGGAGTGCTGCGAGCGATCACGGAGTCGGCGTTGGAGGTCCAAGCGAAAATTCTAAATCCGGACATAGAGTCGGTGTTAAAATCACTGCGCCAAATGGCTCATCTCTAGAGAGCACAGCTCTAAATCAAATCAAAGTATTCGTAAACGACGAAGAAAACAGCTATACTTGGAGTGAGAGCACTACAGGTGAAAACAGTTCTTTCTGGTTTACACCGCTTGTAGAAGAAGGTAAAACTTATAAAGTTAAGATAGTATGGGATAGCAAAAATGAGATAACTCAGACTTTCACAATCGTCATAAATGGAAAATTAGCTGCTATGCCAGCGGGAACTCTATCAGGTCAAGAAATCTATGAAAAAGACGAAGATGGAAAACCTACTGATGTAGTCTGCGTATCTGCTACTGCTACAGGATCAAACCTCTTAACTTTTAGTGGAAAAGAGATCCCTTGGGATGGACGTGTAGTCGTAAATGTTACAGCAGATGATTATTACGCTACTAACAGCAAATTCACTGGAATTAAGGGTATTAAAGCTTATTATTCCGAACCTAAAAAGGATGTAGATGGATACGATATCGTAAATAAGATCGACGTTCCAGTTACTGCTAACTACGTAGAGAAGACTAAAACTTTAACTATAAACGGTTTAGTTTTCCAAGATACCGATGTCAAGCGTAAGATAACTGTCAGCATCGAATGGGATAATGATTATACTCAAGATTTCGATGTAGTATTAGATGGCAATACACCATTTGCCTTCCCTGATGTAAGATTAGAGAGCGTTAAAACATTCGTCGGTTATGCTGGCTCTGATAAAGCTTATAAAGATTATGAGGTCAAAGATGGCGTAGCAGTTATCTCTAATACACAGATACTTTGGGATAACGGAAATAGAGTTAAAGCTGAAATCGTTCCTAGCACTCTCGTGAACAATGCAGGATTAAAAGATGCTGATAAGATGACACGTTATACTGAAGAGGAACTTGCTAATATGACTGTTGCAGTCGATGGCAAAGTACAGGGTGAAGAAAAAGAGATCGACGGCAAAAAGAAATTTGTCGCTTATACACTAGCTGGCGCTACAGATGGTGAAAATGATGATAAATTATCTTTAGATATCTTGGTTAAGTCTGGAAATGAAGAACATACTATCGAAATATTGTGGAACGAAACTAAAGTAGTTAAATCTTATAAGATTAAATTAGATGGTGTAGCACTCGCTCAGGCTGTAACAGGTGCATATTCACTCAACGGACAAAAGTATGCTTCTGAACTTACTAATGGAATTATCAATGTCTATATGACAGGTTTCCATACAGAATATCCTTCTTTGGAAGATGAAACAAATGGTACAAATGGAGTACAAGTTAGAGATTCTATACCTTTCATTTATGATATCAACAGCAACGCTGTAGTTATGAGTTTCAACAATACTTCATACCCTAATGGTGCTACTAAAGTAGAAGTAGACGGCAAATTAGCTTCCGAAGAATCTGCTGGAAATTATTACATTCCAGTTGTGAAGAATGGTACAACTATCGTCAAAGTATATTGGGACGACGTAAATGTACAAGAATTTAGGGTTGCTCCACATGCAAAGAATGGAACACTTGCATCTTTCGAAAGTGGCGTTTTGACTATCGATCAAGATGGCTATAGAGATAATAAGACAAATTCTATAACTTATACTGGAGATATAGCTTGGAGTGGCGATGGATCACAGACGATCGAAATCGAGAAAGAAAAAGACAAAGCAGGTTACGTTTTAAAAGATATTCAAATTAAAGCTCCAATAGAAGTAACGACACCAAAAGTTACTATAAGCGGAGGCAAATATTCTGAAGATAAAAACGCTGAAAACTATGGTATAGTAAACGTAACACTCGGGTCTGATAAGAAGTCTATTACTATCGATCCTGTAGTTACGTCTGCTAATGAAACGTTTACTATCAAAGTAGATTGGAATGGAAGTTTCATAGAAACGTACACAGTAAGAGTAAGTGGGGCTTCACTAATAGCAAAAACTGGCTCTTTAGAAGCTAAAGATGGAAAATCGTTAACCAATTATAATGGAGTCATTCCATACGATCACGATGAAGCTGGATATGTACTCGAAACAGTATTATCTCAACACGTAGACAATGCAGTAAGTAAGGTCGAGGTCGACGATGCTAGAACTAAAATGGTCGATGGAGAAAAAGTTTTGACTAGCGAGAGCACTAGTGAACCTAAAATCCATTTCAATAGTCAAGTTAGAACTGCAACAGTTAAAGTTACATATGCAGATAAGTTCGTTCAAACATTTACTATAAATGCAAAAGAAGCAACTATTCCTACAATCGTACTCGATAGCGGATTAGTAGTGGAGGAAAATGGAGAATATACTATAACTGCTAAAGTCGGTGAAAACATCGGTACGATAGTTGCAAGAATTCTACCAAATACTCATTATTTAAATGTCGAAAATTCAGATGAGACTATCGTCGCTAAAAACGATAACAATACATATACCGCTAAAAAGGTCGGATCAGCTAAATTAGTTTTCAACATCACGGAAACTAATGCAGAAGATGATACTACAATGTTAGCTAAACCTGTAGTTGTAAATATAAACGTAGTAAACGATGCAGTGGGTATCAAGTCTGTTGCAGAATTCGACGGCAAAAAGATTTTGAATATAACTTCTGATGTTGTCGGTGGAACTGGAGAAGGATTCGATATCAGTCTCAAAGTTTACGAATTGAAAGATGGACTTTATAAAGAAAATTCTATGTTAAGTGATAAAGCCGTAACAGCTATGAATGGTCAAGGACAATATGTCACTACTATATCTAATGGCGAAGAGGATCTTCCTGAAAAAGTTAAACTCGAAATCACAGTACGCGACAAAAATTATGTCGAAGGTGAGGCAGCACTAGAAAACTTGTTAGCTCTAGAGGAAATAGAACTTCCAAAAGCTGTAAGATATACAGTATCGTTCGATTCTAATGGAAGCGAAGCAGTAAATTCTATAACTGTAAAACCTGGACAGGAAATCGCATCAAAAGATATGCCTGTTGCTAAAAACTATAAGGTGACTGCACCAAATGGCAACGTCCTCGAATATGAATTTAAGGGATGGTATAGTTTAGACTCTTGGAATAAAGAAAGTGGACTTTTAAAGAGTGATGCCGTATCTGTTACAGCATATCCAGAAAACGCTATCAAAGAGGATATCAAATTGAAAGCATACTTTAGTATCGTAAGAGTATTCCCAGATGGGACAACTGAAGAAGTCCAAACTGTAGAAAAATAAACAGGTATAGTTTATGAAAAAGAAAAGTACAATAATCGGAGTGGTGAGCATAGTAGTGCTCATCGCCCTAGTACTTATCGTAATGTTTTTGACGAGCGATAAAGCTAAAGAGAGAAAGCTAGAAAAAGAATTGACTAGTCTTGCTACAGAGTTTTATGAAGATGAAATTAAGGGCACTTTTGCCGAAGATTATACTTCATCATTAGGTTATTATATCGTCAGTTTAGACGATATGAAGAACAAAGAAAAGGACGTTTCTAAGTTTTTAGATTACTCTTGTGATCTCAACGAAACGTATGCAAAGCTCGTATTTAAAAGCGACGATTCTTTTGAAGTAGAGACTAAGCTATCTTGTCAAAAATAAGAAAAAATTCTAGGGAAACCTAGTTTTTTGTTGTTTGACTTTTATCGACAAAGTGATATAATTTAAGTATCTCGTTGAAGAAATCTAAGTAGCACATTTATAGATTAAAAGAGATTCAGTGGCTGGTGAAAACTGAAATCTACTATGTGTGAAATCTAATTTCCGAGTGCATTTAACGTATGCCGGATAGCTCCGTTACAGGCTTTAAAGTTATAAAAGAGGATGGTACCGCGGTTATTCGCTCCTATTATGGGGTGTTTACTGCGGTTTTTTAGAAGGAAGGATAATAGAAATGATCAATATCGAACTCATCAGAAACGATAGAGAATTAGTAAAAGAAAACATAAGAAAGAAATTTCAAGAGGAGAAGTTACCTCTAGTAGACGAGGTTTACGAATTAGATAAAAAGTATAGAGACGCTAAGAATTTGGGCGACAATCTACGCAGTGAGAAAAATAAACTATCTAGCGAGATAGGTAATCTTATGCGCGAAGGAAAAAAAGAAGAAGCAGAAGAGATAAAGAAAAAGGTAAGCGAGAATTCTGTTAAAATAGCAGAGTTAGAAAGAGAAGAGGAAGAGCTATCTTTACAGATAAGAGAGATAATGTTTAAGATTCCACAAATAATGGATGAAAGTGTACCTATCGGTAAAGACGATTCAGAAAACGTCGAAGTTGAAAGATTTGGAGAGCCGAATGTTCCAGATTACGAAATTCCATATCATGCAGATATAATCGAGAAGTTATCTGGAATGGATAAGGAGTCTGCTGGAAGAACTAGTGGAGAAGGTTTTTACTACTTGCTTGGAGATATTGCTAGACTTCACGAAGCCATGCTTGCATATGCAAGAGATTTCATGATCGATCACGGATTTACTTATGCTATACCGCCTTTTATGATTCATGGCGAAGTAGTAGAAGGTGTGATGTCTTTCCCCGAAATGGAAGCTATGATGTATAAAATAGAGGGTGAAGATCTATATCTCATAGGTACTAGTGAACATTCTATGATAGGAAGATTTAAAAATCAGATGATCAAACCTTCATCACTACCAATAACACTTACTTCTTATTCACCATGTTTCAGAAAAGAAGGCGGTTCTCACGGTCTAGAAGAAAGAGGACTCTATAGAGTACATCAATTTGAAAAGCAAGAGATGATAGTCCTATGTGAACCAGAGGACTCTATGAAATGGTACGATAAGATGTGGAAGTTGAGTGTGGAACTATTTAGGAACATGAACGTCCCTGTCAGACAACTAGACTGTTGTTCTGGAGATCTAGCCGACTTGAAAGTCAAATCATGTGACATAGAAGCATGGAGCCCAAGACAAAAAAAATATTTCGAAGTTTGTTCTTGTTCTAACTTAGGAGATGCTCAAGCGAGAAGACTAGGCATAAGAGTTAAAGGAGAAGAGGGAAATTATTATCTTCACACTTTAAATAATACTGTAGTCGCTACTCCTAGAGGATTAATAGCGGTTATCGAGAACAATTACAATGAAGATGGATCTATAACTGTGCCTGAGGTTTTGAGGCCTTATATGGGAGGAAAGGAAAAAATATCTGCAAAATAGTTTTTCCAGTTCAACCAAAAAAGAACGAACAAAAGTATTTTTTTCCAATCAAACAAAAAAACTTTATAAATTAAAAATGTTATGATAATATATTAAAAGAGGCATGATACTATGTTGAAAAGAGAATATTATTTAAAAAAAGTTAGAGATTTTTATCATACAAAATCATTAATAAAAATTTTGTGTGGATTGAGAAGAAGTGGCAAATCTGTAATTTTGCATCAGATAATAGAAGAAATCAAATCTTGTGGAGTAAAAGAAGATCATATCATATTTATCAATTTTGAATCACTCGATTACGCTGATATCACAGATGCAAAAGCGTTAGATAATTATATTAAAAATTTAGTCAAAGATAAAGAAACTTATTACGTATTTTTAGATGAAGTTCAAAAAGTAGACGAATTTGAAAAGGCTATTAATTCTTTAAGAATAACAGATAATTTTAGTATCTTTATTACAGGATCAAATAGCAAAATGACTTTTTTAGAATTGTCCACCGATCTGTCTGGAAGATATGTCAGTTTTAGAGTCAATCCACTTTCATTTAAAGAAGTTGTTCAAATTACAAATACTGAAAAAGAAAACTATTTTGATTTATTAATGGATATTTTTGAATGGGGTACACTACCGCAGAGATTCAGTTTCTCAAGTGATGATTCAAAAGAAAATTATATTAGGGATGTTTATGATTCTATACTTCTTAAAGATGTCGTCGATAGACTTGGCATAACTGATATAACATCATTTAATAAAATACTTCAATACGTATTAGAAACCGAAACGAGAGAATTCTCTGCAACAAACGTATTAGATTATTTAGATAAAAATGGAAATAAAATAGCTACTGATACGCTGTATAAATATTTAGAAGCTCTTTGCGGAGCATTCATAGTTAATAGAGTTTACAGGTATGATATAAATGGTAAAGCCGTTTTAAAAACTTTGAATAAGTTTTATGCAACAGATTTAGGCGTTAAAAAGATTAAAACGAACAGTAAGGAAATTAATTATTCGCAAGCTTTTGAAAACTTAATATTCAATGAACTATTGAGAAAAGGATATGAAGTATTCATAGGTAAAACAAGCACAGGGGAAATAGATTTTATAGCATCTAAAAATAACTCTATTAAATATATTCAAGCATGCTATGATTTATCGAATGAGGAAACTAGAAATAGAGAGTTCAATGCTTTTAATACTATTGATGACAATTATCCTAAATATGTTATTTCAAATAATAAAGAAGATTATTCTCAAAAAGGAATTAAACATATCAACATATTCGATTTTCTGATGGATGACAATTTTTGATTTAGGAGGAGTTTTAGGTACTTTTGAAAAAGAGAGTTGGATTGATGTGGGCTCTTACAGGTGTCTGTCTAGTACTCGCGATCATATTTTGGTTTAAGATGAATAACGTAGAAGTAGAATACGATCTGGTTACTGCAATCGTCACTGATACTTCTAGCAAAGATTTAATCAATAAAAATACACACAATAGAACTACTTTTTATAAAGTTAAAGTTCGATATGAAGGAAAAGAATACGAACTGCAAAATGTTCACGGACTTTCGGGATATTATAAGGGTGCGAGTGTAAAGGCACTACTCTATAACGACAAATTATACGCTAACGAAGAAGGGATTAAATCGAGTTCTCCCACAGCAATCGTCTATTTCGTATTTTTGTTCGGAACGTTTGGTATGATTATGGCATCATCTATTTATATGTCAAAGGTAAAAAGTAAAAATTAGAAAGAAGGATTTTAAAATGAAATTAAAAAAAATGTTTTGGGGAATTGTAACTTGTACTTTCTTACTCCTACTCGTTACAGGATGTGCGGAAGAGAAAATGGAAGAAAAGCCTGAGGAGAAACCGAAAGGTAATTGTACAGTAGTCGAATGTATTAAAAAAATAGAAGTAGATAACACAAAAGAAGAGATCAACGAAATCATCGGTTTTGAAGGAGAGACTAGTGAGTATAGTGGTGAAGTCACTTGGAAATTGGACTCTAAAAACTGGATAACCTTAAAGCCTAGTGGAGATAATCAAATACTACAAGCTACTATAGATAAGGAAACTCTCAAAGATGAAAATGTAACTTTGCCAAGTCATAGTGAACTCAAAGAGATGTTGAACAAGGGAGTTACTTATGAAGAATTAGTTGAAAAAATTGGTGCAGAAGGAACGCTCGACAGTAAAACTTCTTCATCAAAAGGATATGTATGGACTGATAAAAACGGTCAAAGATTAGGTGCTACGATCAATAACAAAAGTGGAAAATGTACTGTAGCAAGTTATAGGTAAGATAGATGGAAGATAATATAAAATTCTATTTTGAAGAGACTGGTTACTATGACATAAAAAGTATAAAACCAGTCGATGCCATAAACGTCTCTAGATTTTTTGTAGAGCATAAAAACCAAAATAGAGAAGCAGTATATTATCCATATCTAGTCGAGTTGAATTCTTTAGCGCAAAAAGATATCGATAGTAGTGAAAAAAGGAAACATACTTGCATCCTAGTCGATAAAAACAATTTAGATAAGATCAAATTGTTCGATAACCACCGAAAGATGTTAAACTGTGCGTTAGAGATGACAGAGGCAAAAGTATAATTGAAGACGACACAGTCTTCTTTTTTTATGTTTTAATCATATATTTTATTGGAGTGATCAGATGTTTAATTTAAAAGATGCCTATTTGGCGGCAGAAATTTTAGGAGTACGTTTTGAAGGTTTTACACCGGAAGAGTGGTTAGACGGAATAAACATAGAACTCGAACATGGAACGGTGGATAAAAAGACTAACGTAACAAATGACGACTTGATAGTAACTGCCAAAATAGCTTTAGCTCATCTAAACGAGTATTCTAATTATTACAATAAAGTCTACGGTCTTAGAGCGTTTGAAAAGATGTTAGAGACAAGATTAAACGACAGCAAATAGCTAATGTTTTTTTTGGCAAAAAATTATAACTAGACAAAACGTAAACTTTTTAAAAAAATTATTTTTTATCAAAAAAAACATTGACTACTATCGTTATACTTGTTATGATGGATGTAATAGAAGAACAGTTGGAGGTGGGTGTTTGAGAAAAGATATATTTGACGAATTAATCGTAGTTAAACGAAGCGGGCAAAGGGTAAGCTTTAACGGATATAAGATCGCCATAGTTATTAAAAAAGCCTACGATAACGTGTTTGGAGAATACGACGAAAAGGATGTAAATAAAATATATGAAAACGTTTTAGACTATCTCGAAAAGAACTATGTAGATAGAAAAACTATAAACGTAGAGGATATACAAGATATCATCGAACGAGAGATGAAGAGAGTGAGCGAAGAAGTCTTTACGGCTTTTAGCGAATATCGTCAGAAGAGAGCAGAATCGAGAAAAGTTTTCAAAATAAAACAACAGCATAAATTTGCTAAAGCAATGGAAAAAATTGCCGATAGCGATATCTTAAAAACCGATGCAAACTATAGTCCTACAGAAATTCTTTTAAAATGTGGTGCCACAGTAGCGGGAGAATATGCAAAATCTTATGTCATAGATAATAAATTCTTAAGAGCTCACGAAGAAGGAAGGATATTCATCCACGACATAGAGACTTTTCCACTAGGAAAGATGAGTCAAATTCATCCTAAACTAGATGCTGTATTAAAAGATGAGGATACGTTAGAAGATCTGTATAGTCATTTGGTAGGCTTGAAAAGTGAAATCGCAGGAGAAATAAATATACCAAAGATCGACACTCTTTTAGAGAAGTGGGCGATAAAAAGATTTAAAGAGTACTTGAGGGAACGTTTGATAAGTTATCTTTCTTTG
This sequence comes from uncultured Bacilli bacterium, assembly GCA_910587535.1. Taxonomy (GTDB): domain Bacteria; phylum Bacillota_I; class Bacilli_A; order RF39; family UBA660; genus RUG11867. Next base: position 13,133 of record CAJUKM010000017.1, on the reverse strand, counting down.
AACGGATTTAACGAATATATAAACGTTAAAAAGATAGAGGGACAGATCGACAAATTTCACGACATAGTAGTAGATGTTGAAGAGTTCGACGTAGTTATCGCATCGACTGTTGTGAAAAACATATTTCAGACTGCTATAGATGATGCACTACGAATACTTGAAGAGTTGATCGAAAAAAGACTTGTAAATCTGTTCGACAGATTGAATAGAATAAAAGATACGTATGGATTTAGTATAGGATTTGGTTCTAATAAAAGCGTCGCAGGTAAGATAGTAAATGAAGTCATATTGAGATATCTAGAAAGCGATGTAGATACCACAAAATTACACTTCATATTAAACGTAGTAAAAATCGATGATGCAGTTTTAGAAAGAGTAGAGGAACTCCTAGTAAAGGGTCGAGAATTATCTATATCATTTGCTTTTGAAGATGAATCTGTCGATTACTTTGAAAATGGCATTCGCATTTATGAAAACTATAACGACGATGAATGTTCTTCACTGGGAAGATTAGTCGTTGCAACGACATCTATAAACATGACTAGATTAGCACTAGAATGTATGGGCTCTAAAGATTCTCAATTTATGACAAAGTTCGATGAAATATTGGAATTAGTTAAAAACGAACTTTTGATGACATTCGAATTCATCGGAAATAAAAACAAAGACAATTACAATTATCTTTTTACTGGCAATATAACAGGCGATGAGAGATTGCTGCCTGGTCAAAAAGTCCGTAAGGTCATAAAGAATAGCAACTTGAACGTCGGGCTCAGCGGTCTTTTAGAAGCGGTTACCATTATGCGCGAAGATGATGATGAAAGATATGAATTCTTGATAGAGATTTTAAAATATGCAAATAAAAAAGTGGACGAATTTTCGAAGAGTACAAAACTCAATTTCATGATATGTGAGTCGTGCGAAGAAGAGGTACGAAAAGAATTTATCGCATTCGATAAAGCCATCTATGGAGTTCAAAAAGATCAGAAGAATAAAAACAAGTACGATCTAGTTAGCAATTTAAAAAGTATAAGAGAAGATTACGATAAACTTTCTAAAATCGGACTATTTTTTAAGGGTGGAAATACTATAGAACGCTCATTACAAAAAAATGCGAGCATATCAAAAGTTCATAAAGTTATCGCTTCTTACTATAAGAGCGGTATAAAATTTGTGAGATTTAAAAATAAAGAAAAGGTTATGAAATGAGAATTAGCGGTTTACAGAAGTTGACTCTTCTAGATTTTCCGGGAAAGATGGCAGCGATAGTTTTTACTCAGGGTTGTAATTTTAGATGTCCATTTTGTCATAACAGCGATCTACTAGATAACGAAGAGGGGCAAATAGAGACAGAAGAAGTCATCGACTATTTGAATAAGCGGAAGAAGATGTTAGACGGAGTCGTAATAAGTGGAGGGGAACCGACAATACAGCCAGATTTAAAAGAGTTTATACGAAAGTGTAAACACATGGGACTTGCGGTGAAACTAGATACCAACGGTTCAAATCCTAAAGTAATCGAAGACTTGATAGAAGACGGACTTATAGATTATATTGCGATGGACATAAAGAATACTTTTGACGATTATGAAGGAATTACTGGTGTTTTTAATGTCGATGTGGAGAAGATGAAAAGAAGCATCGAAGTGATAAAAGCATCTGGTATAGATCACGAATTTAGAACGACGATCGTAAAGGACTATCACGATTATGGAAAGATCGATAAGATCGCCGAATATGTCAGTCCTTCGAAATTCTTCGTCCAAAACTTCGAAAATTCGGAGGGAGTTTTAAAAAGAGAGTTAGAAGGATTCAGCGAAAATGAATTAGTAGAGTTAGAAAGAAAATTGAAAGAAAAATATCTAAATGCCGGTGTGCGAGGATTATAGAAAATAGAAAGAAGGAAGAAAAAATGTATAAAGTTAGAAAAAGAAATGGAAAAATAGTAGCATTCAACATAGAGAAAATAAAGGTTGCAATGATCAAAGCATTCGATGCTGAAGATAAAAAATACGATGAAAACGTAATAGACTTTTTGGCTTTGAAAGTTACAGCAGATTTTGAATCTAAGATTAAAGATAATATCATCGATATCGAAGATATCCAAGATAGTGTCGAAAAAGTACTCTCATCTGCCGGTTATGCAGAAGTCGCTAAGGCATATATATTATATAGAAAGTGGAGAGAAAAACAGAGATCTGTTCAATCTACTATTTTAGATTATAAAAATGTCGTCAACAGTTATGTAAATGTTACTGACTGGCGTGTAAAAGAAAATTCGACTGTCACATATTCAGTTGGTGGATTAATTTTAAGCAATTCAGGCGCAATTACAGCAAACTACTGGTTGAGCGAAGTATATGATCAAGAGATTGCAAACGCACATAGAAACTGTGAAATTCACATCCACGATCTTTCCATGCTAACAGGTTATTGTGCAGGTTGGAGTTTAAAACAGCTCATTCAAGAAGGGTTAGGGGGAATTCCTAATAAAATCACTTCTGCGCCAGCTAAACACTTGAGCACACTATGTAACCAGATGGTTAACTTCTTAGGAATATTACAAAACGAATGGGCAGGTGCACAAGCTTTCTCATCTATGGATACTTATCTTGCGCCGTTTGTCAAGAATGAAAATCTATCTTATAAAGAAGTTAAACAATGCTTACAGTCTTTGATATATGGTGTAAATACTCCAAGCCGTTGGGGAACTCAAGCTCCGTTTACAAACGTCACTTTGGACTGGAATGTTCCTAACGACTTAGCTGAACTAAACTGCATAGTAGGTGGAAAAGAATTAGACTTCAAATATAAAGATTGCCAAAAAGAGATGGATATGATAAATAAAGCTTTCATCGAAATAATGATCGAAGGCGATGCGAACGGTAGAGGTTTCCAATATCCGATTCCTACTTATTCTATCACTGAAAACTTCGATTGGAGTGAAACAGAAAATAACAAACTTTTATTCGAGATGACAGCTAAGTATGGTACTCCATATTTCTCTAACTATATAAATAGCGATATGGAACCATCCGACGTAAGAAGTATGTGCTGTAGACTTCGTCTAGACTTGAGAGAATTAAGAAAGAAATCAGGAGGATTCTTCGGTAGTGGAGAATCGACTGGTTCGATCGGAGTAGTAACTATAAACATGCCTAGATTAGCGTATCTTTCAAGTGATGAAAAAGATTTCTACGAAAGACTCGAGAAGACTATGGACTTAGCAGCACGCAGTTTGAAAGTAAAACGTAATATCATAACTAAACTTTTAAACGAAGGTTTATATCCTTATACAAAGAGATATTTAGGAAGCTTCGACAATCATTTCTCAACGATCGGATTAGTCGGAATGAACGAAGCATGCCTAAATGCAAAATGGTTAAAAGTAGATTTAACGGATGAAAAAGGGCAGAAGTTTACTAAAGAAGTTTTAAATTACATGAGAGAGAAACTTTCCGATTATCAGGAAGAGTATGGAGATCTCTATAATTTGGAAGCTACACCAGCTGAGAGCACTTCTTATAGATTTGCTAAACACGACAAAGAGGACTATCCAGATATTATAACTGCTTCAAACGACGAGACACCTTATTATACAAACAGCTCTCACTTGCCAGTAGGATTTACTGACGATATCTTTAAAGCACTCGATATCCAGGATGAACTTCAGACGCTTTATACTTCTGGAACAGTATTCCACACATTCTTAGGAGAGCGTTTGCCAGATTGGAAAGCGGCAGCTTCACTAGTCAAAAAGATCGCAGAGAATTACAAGTTACCATATTATACTTTATCTCCTACATATTCAGTATGTCAAAAACATGGATACATCCAAGGAGAAGTGAATACTTGTCCGACATGTGGTCAAGAAACAGAGGTCTATAGTAGAATAACTGGATACTATCGTCCAGTCAAGAATTGGAATAACGGTAAATCTAAGGAGTTCGAAATGAGACAGACTTACGATACTAACTGTTATAAAGACGACTACAAAGGTACTACAGAACTTTGTGATAACGTATATCTGTTCGGAACTAAGACTTGTCCAAATTGTAAGATGGCTAAAAAGTTTTTAGACGAAGCCAAAGTAAAATACGACTATGTCGATGCCGAAGTGGAAAAAGAAAAATCGTTGAGTTTTGGAATTAAACAAGCACCTAGTTTGGTCGTAGTCAAAGATGGAGAAGCTACTGTGATAGGAAATCTTTCTAACATTAAAAAATATATCGGAGAATTGACTGATATCAATGTATGATTCTATCATAATAGGTGGAGGACCAGCGGGTCTTACTGCAGGAATTTATTTGGCTAGGGCAAATAAAAAGATATTAATACTAGAGAAAGAGACGATAGGAGGACAGATTGCCTCCTCTTTCTCGATCCAAAATTATCCAGGATTTAGTGAGATAAATGGGGCAGAGTTTGCCTCTAATCTCTACGATCAAGTTACATCTTTCGGTGGCGAGATCGATATTGCAAATGTCATAAAAATCGAAGATGGAAAAGTAAAAAAAGTATATACGGAAGATAGTGTTTACGAGGCAAAAACTGTCATAATCGCAACAGGAGTCAGGCATAATAAACTCGGACTTTCAGGTGAAGAAGAGATGATCGGAAATGGAATACATTATTGTGCTACGTGTGATGGTGCATTCTATAAAGACAGTGATGTTGCAGTCATAGGCGGCGCTAATACTGCTGTTACTAATGCACTTTTCTTATCGGATTTATGTAAGAATGTCTACGTCATTTATAGAGGAGAGAAACTAAAATGTGAAAGTGTTTTAGAAGAATGTTTGATGAAAAAAGATAATGTGACTGTCTTATACGATACAGTCGTATCTAAGTTAATAGGATCAAATGAACTCGAATCTATAGAGATTAAAAACAATAATGAAACGAGAAATTTAGACGTTAAAGCTCTCTTTTTAGCAATAGGAATGGTAGCTGAATCTTCATTAGCAGGCGATCTTTTAAAAGTCGACGATGGAAAGTATTTTATAGCTGAAGATACATTTACTAAAATAGATGGAATATTTGTCGCTGGGGACTGTCGTAGCAAGACAGTAAGACAGCTCACGACAGCTACTTCAGATGGTACTATCGCAGCTATGAACGTTTTAGAATATATAAAAAAATTGTAAAAAATTTCGACCAGTTCGATTTTTTTATTGGAAAAATATAATAATTTTACGAGCATCAAAAAAATACTATGCCATTGCATATATTAAAAAGTAAATTAGTGTGAAAAAACACTAAAATTTATAACTAAATTTAATGAAAGTCTTTTAACTTTTTGCTATACTATTCGGCAGAAGTGAAAAAGTATGGATAAGAAAAAGTATTATAAAAGAATATTTGGTTATTTTAAAGGCGAAGAAAAAGGAATTTTTGTATATATCATTACCTCTATTTTAATCGTGGCGATAAGCACTTTGTCTCCTGCAGTATCAGCTAAAACTTTGAAAGCTATCACCGATACCGAGTTAAAATCCATGGTGATATTCTCTTTAATCACGGCTTTATTATTTATGTCAGAATCCTTAATACAATTTATAAATAGACACTATTCACGTAAAATTGAAAGTGATGTTGCCATTAGAATAAAAGAGAACGTCTCTACAGAGATGTTCGACTTAGAGATGAAAAACTTCGATAAGGAAGGAACGGGCTTTTTCTCGAATAGAATCGAAAATGAGCCATACGTTTTAGCAGGCATATTTTCTAGAATCAGATATTCTTTCACGGAATTGCTTTCATCTCTAGGCATATTGATATATATATTTATAGTATGTCCTATTATAGGTATATTTTTAGTACTCTCATCATCCATAAGTTTTTTTATAAACCAAAAAAGATTGAAAAGATGGGAAAAAGAAAATACTAAAAGAAACGAAATGCGCGAAAAGTATTCGAGCAATTTCGGAGAGTTGATAAGAGGAATAAAAGATATAAAAGTATTAAATTTAAAAGACTATCTCATAAAGAAGACTACGAAAGAGCAAAAAAAGATCAATCAATATGAATTTTCGATTCATGAAAAGGATGAAAAATCTTATCTACTTGTCGATAATCTGAAATACATAATCGATTTTCTATTCATAATTTTGGGGGTATATCTCATAAAGAACGATATGTTAAGTGGTTCGACATTTTTAGTGCTCTACATGTATAAAGGAAATGCCAGTTATTTCATGATGGAGATAAATGGGTTTCTCAGAAATTATAAGATGTACAATACTTCTTTAGAACGACTATATGAAATTGTCGATGGTTTAAAGTATCCTAAAGAGAAATTTGGAGATAAGAGTATAGACGAAGTAAAGGGTGAACTCGAGTTTAAAAATGTTTCCTTCAGTTATGGAGAAAAAGAAACTCTAAAGGACGTCAGCTTTAAGGTAAACAGTTGTGAAACGATCGGAATAGTCGGAAAAAGTGGCGCAGGGAAGAGCACTATGTTCAATCTGATAAATAAACTCTATGACGTAGAAGAAGGAGAAATAGATCTAGATGGCATACCTCTTAGTGAATTAGATGAAAAGTCGATTAGAGAAAATATCACTACTATAACCCAAAATCCATACATATTTAACATGAGTATCAAGGAAAATCTAAAGATAGTAAATCCAGATGTTACCGATGAAAAAATAGAAGAGATATGTAAACTGTGTGCACTAGATGAATATTTGAGTTCTTTAGAAAAAGGGATAGACACAGTAGTAGGCGAAAATGGAGTCATACTATCAGGAGGATTAAAGCAGAGAGTCGCGATTGCTAGGGCGATTCTTAAAAATAGTAAAATCATACTTCTAGATGAAGCGACTAGCAGTTTGGATAACGAAACACAAGATTTTATCCACCATTCTTTAAAGAAAATAAGAAAAGACTATACTATCTTGATCATAGCGCATAGGTTATCGACAGTCATAGATTGTGACAGAATAATCGTAATCGAAGATGGTAAAGTAGTCGGATTCGATAAACATGAGAATTTGATTAAAAACAATAGAACATATAAAAAATTATATAAAAAGGAATTGGCATAATAGATAATTTTATACAATTCTTTTTTTATTTTGATATAATTTTAATAGGTGGTAGTATGTTAAAAGATGTTAAAGGAGTAGGACCTAAAACATTAGGCCTTTTGAATAAACTTGGAATATTTACATTAGATGATCTTTTAGACTATTATCCTTTCAAATATAATTCGATCGCACCGACAGAGCTTCGTAAAGGAAATGTAGTCATCTGTGGTATTGTCGAGACGATGCCTGTAACTACATATATAAAGAGAAATTTGAACAAGTTAACTTTTAGGATCGAAGCCTGTGATCAACTAGTAGGAGTAACTATTTTCAATAGATCGTTCATGAAGAACAATTTAAGAAGGGGAATGACCATAACAGTTTTAGGAGAATACGACGAGAAACGCAATATGATAACCGCAAGCAATATCATGTTTAAAGAACTCCACGAAGAGTACATAGAGCCAGTATATCACGTCACTAGTGGTATAACTTCTAAGCTTATTGGGAATTTAGTGAAGAATGCGTTTGAAATTCAAAGGCATTCGAAAGATTTTATTCCAGAATATCTAGTGACTAAATACGATTTTAAAGACAAAGATGAATGTATTGGACTCGTACATAATCCAGACGATTTAAACGAATTAGAAGAAATCCAGAATCGGTTAAAATATGAAGAACTTTTCAAATTCATGTTTAAAATAAATTTTTTAAAGTCCTGCCGAACTGATACTGATGGACTTCCTAGAAATATAGATGAAAATGTCGTCGAAGAATTTATTAATTCTTTAAAGTTTGAACTTACTAGCGATCAACAAAAAGCTATTCGAGATATCGCTTACGATTTACTCAGCCCAAAGAGAATGAACAGGTTATTACTAGGAGATGTCGGCAGCGGAAAAACCGTCGTCGCTGTTGCGAGTTGTTATTTAAACATTTTATCCGGCTATCAAAGTGCTCTTTTAGTTCCAACAGAGATTCTAGCAACACAACACTATTTAAATATCACAGAACTTTTAAGTCCGTTTGGAATGAGAGTAGAAATTTTAAAAGGAAAAACACCAAAAAAAGAGCGCGATAAAATTATCGAAGATTTAAAAAATGGCGACATAGATCTATTAGTAGGTACACATGCTGTACTTAGCGAAGACGTAGTGTTTAAAAATTTAGGCCTCGTAATAACAGATGAGCAGCACAGGTTCGGCGTTTCGCAAAGAAATACATTTCAAAATAAGGGAAAATTGTCGGATGTCTTGTACATGAGTGCTACTCCGATCCCTCGGACATATGCCCTTACAATTTATGGAGATATGGACATATCTACTATAAAAACAAAACCAGCTGGAAGAAAAGAGATAGTTACGACACTAGAATCTCCTAAAAATATCAAAAAAGTTTTAGAAAGCATGTTAGAAGAATTAAAAAGTGGTCATCAGGTTTATGTCGTATGTCCTTTAATCGAGGCTGAAGAAGACTCCAAAATGATGGATGTCATAACGTTAAAGGCAAGTCTAGAAAAAGCATTTCAAGGTAAAATTCCGATAGGTATGCTTCACGGTCACATGAAACCTGCTGAAAAAGAAAAGGCGATGGATGACTTTAAAAATGGAATTACTCGTGTAATAGTCTCTACGACTGTCATAGAGGTCGGTGTAGATGTTCCTAATGCTACCATGATGATAATATTTAATGCTGAAAGATTCGGTTTAGCGTCTATGCACCAGTTAAGAGGAAGAATCGGTAGAAACTCTCTTGCATCTAAGTGCATTTTATTGAGCGATAAAAGTGCTGAGAGATTAAAAGTATTAGTAGATTCGACAGATGGATTTTATATAAGCGAAGAGGACTTCAAAATGAGAGGTGAAGGTGATCTATTCGGTACTAGACAAAGTGGAGACATGGTATTCAAACTTGCTAACTTAAAGACCGATATGAGGTTACTCACGATGGCAAATGTCGATTCTGATGAATTCATAAAGAACAATAAAGATAACGATTTTAAAGATTATCCCGAATATAAAAAATTAGTAGAAGAACTTTCCCATATCGACTGAGAAAGTTCTTTCTTATTTTTACGAAGTTAGGCGTAAAGTGAGATAGAAAATGATGTGAAGTAGAATCTATTGTGATAAAATGTATAGTAGTAAGTAAATAAATAAAGGAGCGATTTTATGCAATACGTGTATTCGTTTAAAGAAGGAAATAGAGATAAAAAGAATCTATTAGGAGGTAAAGGGGCAAACTTAGCAGAGATGTCAAATCTCGGTTTGCCAATTCCTGATGGTTTTACTGTCACGACAGATGCATGTCACGAGTATTATAAAAACGGAAAGACAATTTCTTCCGATATCCAATTTCAGATATTATCAAAGCTTAAAACTTTGGAAATAAACACAGGAAAAGTGTTTGGAGATGTTAGAAATCCACTTTTAGTATCGGTAAGAAGTGGTGCTCCAATAAGTATGCCTGGTATGATGGATTCTATCATGAATTTGGGAATGAACGACGAAGTGTGCGAAGAGATGGCCAAAGGAAATGCCAGAATGGCATACGATTCTTATAGAAGATTTATAGAATTTTATTCAGAAGTAGTCATGAATTATCCTACAGAATTATTTGCAGGTTATCTAGAGGAATACAAAAATCAAAAAGGCTATAAAAGCGATTTAGATCTTTCTAGTGAAGACTTGAGAGGAATAGTTATCAAATATAAAGATAACTATTTAGAACACGGTGGAAGTTATTTTCCTCAAGATCCAAAGATTCAACTCATGAATACGATTTCGGCAGTATTCGCCTCTTGGAACAACGATCGTGCGATAAAATATAGAAAACTAGAAGGAATTAGTGACGCTATAGGAACAGCGGTAAACGTCCAAGAAATGGTCTATGGAAACATGAACGACATGAGTGGAACAGGAGTACTTTTCAGTAGAAATCCGAGTACCGGAGAAGACAAACTAACTGGAGAATTTTTGATGAACGCTCAAGGAGAAGATATCGTCTCAGGTATTCGCACTCCTAGTGAAATAGAAAAACTAAAAGATCTATCTGAAGATATTTATAACCAACTTTACCATATCGCTAAAAAAATGGAAAACCACTATAGAGATGTTCAAGATATGGAGTTTACGATCGAAAACGGAAAACTTTTCATTTTACAAACGAGAATAGGGAAAAGAACTCCAGAAGCCAACGTAAGATTCGCTTTAGACTTTTTAAAAGAAGGCTTAATAGATGAAAAAGAGCTTATAGAAAGAATTAAACCAGACGATTTGGAAGTTTTATTAAAGCCATCTTTCAGTAAAGAAGCTTTAAAAAGTGCAGTCGTTCTTACAACTGGTCTTGCGGCAAGTCCCGGAGCTGCTGTAGGTCATCTAGTATTTAAAAGCGAAGAAGTAAAAGAACAAAACGACCACGATTCGATTTTAGTCCGCAACGAAACGAGTGCTGAAGATATAGATGGAATGGTCTATGCAAACGGTATATTAACTAAAAACGGTGGGCTTACGAGTCACGCTGCTGTCGTCGCTAGAGGATTTGGAGAGTGCTGTGTCTGTGGAGCAAACGAACTAGAAATCGATTATGAGAAAGAGACTTTGACTATAAATGGTCATACATTTACAAAAGGAGATTACATATCGATCGACGGTTCGACTGGAAAAGTTTACGAAGGAAAACTTCCACTAGAAGAAACCGGAGCAAATGAAGAAATTTTGAAAGAAGTATTAGAAATAGTATCTAAGTATGAGGATATCAATGTTAGAGCTAATGCCGATACAAAAGAAGCAGCTGAAACTGCTTTAGGATTCGGCGCAACTGGTATTGGTCTCGTACGTACTGAGCACATGTTCTTTAAAGAAGATAGAATAATCGAAATGAGAAAGATGATTCTCTCTAAATCGATCAGGGAAAGAGCAGAAGCTCTAAAAAAATTAGAAAATTATCAAGAGGAAGATTTCTACCAGATATTAAAAGTAATGGGTTCGCTACCAGTTATAATCAGATATTTAGATCCTCCTCTACACGAATTTTTGCCAAAAGAAGATCCCGAAATAGCAGCTTGCTGTGAATCTCTCAATATATCTGTAGATGAAGTAAATTCTAGAATCGACGAATTAAAAGAAGTAAATCCGATGATGGGATTTAGAGGATGTCGACTAGGAGTTAAATATCCTGAAATCAGTATCATGCAAACAAGAGCGATTATAAAAGCTATGATCAGATTAAAAGAAGAAGGAATCGATACGAATGCAGAAATGATGGTTCCACTTACGACTGACGTAAAAGAGTTCGTGTACATTAAGAACGTCATAGATACTACTGCTAAAAAGATGTGTGCCGAAAAAGAAGTGAATGTAAATTATAAAGTAGGTACGATGATAGAAACTCCAAGAGCAGCTTTATTAAGCGAGCAGATCAGTAAATATGCGGACTTCTATTCGTTCGGCACTAACGATCTTACTCAGTTGACTTATGGTTTTAGTAGAGACGACGCTGGAAAGTTCTTGAGTTATTATTACGATAAAAATCTCTATACCTTCGATCCTTTTAAGACTCTCGATCAAGATGGCGTCGGAGTATTGATGGAACTTGCAATTAAGACTTCTTCTAAAAGGATAGAGATGGGAATATGTGGTGAACACGGTGGAGATGAAAAGTCGATCGAATTTGCAAAATCTATCGGTCTCGATTACGTGTCTTGTTCGCCTTACAGAGTTCCTAGTGCTAGATTGATAAGTGCTAAAATAAGATTAAAAAATGAGAAAAAATAATGCATATTTTGAAGATCCGTTTTTAAATATTCTGCCAAAATTAGATTTACATGGAGAGACAGGAGATATGGTCAGATACTTGGTAACTGACTTCGTCGAAATGAATAGAAAACTTGGAAAAAATAAAGTGCAAATAATCCATGGGATGCATGGAAAAGTTATAAAAGAAAGGACTCACGAAGTACTAAAAAATTGTGAAGGAGTCGTTTCTTTTTATCTCTATGGATGGAATGTAGGAGTGACGATAGTAGAATTACTTCCACTTGAAAAAAAGAACTAGTAAAATAAAGATAAATATGTTAGAATAAATTGAAAAGTAAAAATAGACTAAGAAAGAGTGATTAAAAATGGCATTCGATAAATTAAAAAAGATGCTTGGTGATGAAGACGACAGAGAAATAGTCGACGAGGAAAGTTTTTATACGATTGACGAAAATAAAGAGAAGCCTAATAACAAAGAAGTGGCTAACCAAATGATTTTGGTCGAACCTAGAGCATATTCCGAAAGCCAAACGATTGCAGACCATTTAAAATCAAAAAATACAGTTGTCGTAAATTTAAAAAGAGTTACAGATGCACAGGCTAAGAGGATAATAGATTTCTTAACTGGAACCCTCTATGCTATTGGAGGAGATCTCCAAAAGATAGGGCCAGGTATCTATCTTTGTACTCCTAAAAACGTAAGTGTTCAAGGAAAGATCAGCGAAGGCGATGAAGGAAAGTCTAAAAAGGGAGACGACGAAATAGACTGGTAAAATAAAAGGGTGATGAACTATGGAAAGGTTTAATAGTTCTTTTAAAGGTTACAATATCGATGAAGTTAATAAGTTTGTCGACGATATGACTCGCGAATACGGAGCAATCATAGACAAGCTTAGAAAAAAAGATTTAGAAATTGACAGATTAAAAAGAGAAAATAGTGATCTTCAAAGAAAAGTCGATAGTAACAGTATAGGTTCGATATATAATTCTAGCGAAGAGATATCTAGAATGGCAAAATATGAAGCTAAAACGATTATAGAAGACGCTAAGAAGAATGCTTCTAGAATAGTGAACGAAGCACTTTTAGAGGCAGAAAAGATCGAGATTAAAGCCGAAAATCTCAGAAGAAATATGGTAGTTTTTAAAAGAAGAATGCGTACTGTAGTAAAGTCACAACTAGAAACGATTGATGACATAGAAGAAATTAAACTCGATGAATGAACTCTTTAAGATTTCTTTTTTATATTCAAATAACGAATATATTTTGTGAATATATAGAAAATTAAGAGTAATGTGATATCCTTAGTTAGAATAGGAAATCTAGAATTCGACACAGTTTTAGATA
>CAJUKM010000016.1:12821-28041 GCA_910587535.1 uncultured Bacilli bacterium | reverse complement strand
CCAATAAATAAGCCACCTCTTTCAAGAGTTTTATAAATAGAATCAAATATTTCCATTGTTTTATTCATATCAAAATAATGAATAGACAAGTTAGCATTTATTAATCCTACTGAATTAGATTCAAATGGTAAGCCATCAACAATATCAAAATTCATTATATTAGCATTAGGATACATTGCTTTAAACTTATTTGTTGCTTTTTCTGAAAAATCACATGATATTACATTAAAACCACGCTCAAATAACCATATTGAATCTTGACCTAAACCACATCCTAAATCAATAGCATTTTTATTATTTATATTACAAATAATATCATTATATTTTTCCATCCATATATCATTTAAAAAGTCTTTTTCTGATTCCTTTAGATTACTATAATATATTTCATCCCAATATTTTTTATCGCTCATAATTTTAATCTCCTTACTAGTCATCTATTTGACCATTTTTTCATTCTAGCATAACTATACAACACATACCAGTTAAGGTGGTATGAAGAAACATATTCTCCACAGACAACCCCACAATATTTTTTTCAAAAATTAGTAAAAATATCAATAATTTATCCGTTTTTTTACCATTTTTTTGACCCCTACTGAATAGTTGATTTTCCCTTTATTTATAAGGGTTTATCGTCTATTTAACACACATACACATTCAACGTGGTATGTGTAACTAAACATATCTAATATGTAAAATTTTTCAATAGAAAAAGTCTCTTTTAATTCTGATAAATCTCTTGCTAGAGTTATCGGATCACAAGATATGTATATGACTTTTTTAGGAAGAATTTCTTTGATTGTCTTTTTTGCTTTTTCTGTAAGACCACTTCTCGGGGGGTCAATTATGATAGTGTCTATAGTATCATTTATTTTAGGTAGTAAAGAGAAAGCGTCACCTAACATAAAATTGACATTACTTATCTTATTCATCTTGGCATTAACGATGGCATCTTTTACAGCATTTGGAATTATCTCTATTCCATAAACTTTCTTGGCTTTTTTTGAGGCGACTAAACTTAGAGTTCCAACTCCAGAACACATATCTACTACTGTTGCGTTTTCTTCGACAGAATCCTCTACGATTTTAAATAACTCTTCGTTTATAGTCCTATTTACTTGAAAAAATGAGTTATATGAAACTTTAAAAAGTTGATCATTAATTATCTCTATGAAATGGTCTGCTCCAAAGAGCAATTCTCCATTTAAAACTATTCCGACAAGTTTTACTTTATCTCGAAGTTTTTCTATTTCTATTTTTGGTTTATTTTGGGTCTTTATATCTAATATTATTTCTCCATTGTAGTTGGACCTTATAGTGATAGTACCATTTTCTATGTGAAATAAATTCAAAGCTAGAAGAACACTATTAATAGCTTCTTCGGTATTTAAACATCTGTCTATTTCGACGAGATCGTGGCTTTTTCTTTTATAAAACCCGCATTTACCATTCGAAATTTGTATCTCTACTTTGTTTCTATATAGATCACGGTTCTTATTTTTTACGACTTTTATATCTGTTTCGATTCCGGCAAATCTTGATAAAATGTTCGTGATCTTCGCTTTTTTGAATTTTATCGTATCAGCATACGAAAGGTGTCTAAGATGGCAACCTCCACATTCCTCATAGAATGGACATTTACTTTTAACTCTGTTTGGATTTTTTTCCAAATAATTTAAGACTTTGGCTGTACAAAACTTTTTAGTATCTTCTAAAACTTCTACTTCGACTACCTCATTTTTTAAGGCATTATCAACAAATATTACTTTTCCGTCTTTATGAGCTATGCCTCTACCTTGATGGTCTAGTGCTTCGATAGTTAATTCCATTAGGTCACCTACCATATTTATATAATTCTTGTATTTCTCTTTTAGTTAGTGTTCTATATTCTCCGCTTAGAAGAGTTCCTAAATCTAAAAAACCGTAATGAGTTCTAGTCAGTTTGACGACGTCGTATCTTAGAGTCTCAAATATTCTTCTTATTATGTGATTTCTCCCCTCAGAAATAGTTATCTCGACAAAACATGTATTCTTTTTTAGATCTTTTTTCTTGATCTTTAGATGACTTACGTTAACTCTTCTTCCATCGATTTCTATTCCATTTTTTATTGCAAAGAAATCCTTCATATCTATTATTCGATCTAATTTTGCAAGATATGTCTTTGGAACATTAGATTTTGGATGGGTGAGGATATTAGTGAGATTTCCATCGTTTGTAAGCAGAAGAAGTCCAGTTGTATCATAATCTAGCCGTCCAATTGGAAAAATTCTTTTATCAGTTTCAATTATATCTACGACTGTCTTACGGTTTAGGTCGTCACTACTTGTACTTACTGTTTCGCGTGGTTTATTTAAAAGAAAGTAAACTAGTTCTTCATTCTCGATGAGATTTCCCTCGACAGTTATCTCATCTTTTGGAGTCACTTTTGTTCCAAGTTCAGTTACGACTTGACCATTGACTTTGACTTTTCCTTTTTCAATCAATTCTTCCGCTTTCCTTCTAGATGTATAACCGCTTTTTGCGATGACTTTTTGTAATCTTTCTTCCATGCGAATCACCTGACTACATTTTAGCACATTATCATATTCATATCAAACGAGCAAAAAAACTGACCTTAGTCAGCTTATAGTTGAAATATCTCTGTGTCGCTGTTATCTTCCGTATTATCTTCTGGGACGGAAGGTTCTTGTACTACAGTTTCTATATTAGTAGGCTCTATTATTTTTAATGTCGAGCTTCCATTTTGATCATTTGCCCCACTCGTAGTCATATTGTTCTGTTCAGCTTGAACATTTACACTACCATTCGTCGCATTTTGAGGTGCTATCTCTTGGACTACTCCTGCTGTATTTTGATTTGCTTCTACTTCTTGTGGTCCCAATTTCTTCTTATTTTTTTTCTTTTTCATCATCATAAATATGATTATGAGAAGTAAGACTAAAAGTCCGATTATTACATACACCCAATAATCCATTATGTTAAAAACTTTTTTAATGTTTATGATATAATCTCTAGTACTTCCATTTTCTGCTGTAACTGTAATCGTTATCTTAGAACCAGAACCTAAATTCGAATTTCCTAATATTACATAGTTTGCAAGTTCACTTTCTTTTACGGCAGTGATATTTAACATCTTTTCTTTACCGATTTCAACTGTGTAATTAGTGATGGAAGGATCAAAGTTTAGTTGATGTCCTTGTATAGTTATGCTAGCTAAAAAGTTGTTATCCGATTTAGGTTTTAATTTAGTAACTTTAAGCGTGTATTTTTGAGTATTATAGTTTTCATCCATAAGGACAATAGATATAATATTTAATCCTTCTTCTAAGCTATTTGCCGTCTCAGAGATTGAAACGATTGTAGTTTCGTTTTTCTTTTTATATTGAATATTCAACCTTTCGACGTCGCCTTCGACTTCAAAATCGTATTCTTTAATTTTAGGATCGAAGTTAAATTCTACTCCTTCAACTGTTAGAGTCTCTAGTTCTAATTTTTCGTTGCTTTCAGTTGGGTTTTGGCTCGAATCTGTCGGAGGATTTTGATCTGTTGGAGTTTCGTTTGGAGTCGTCTCTGCGATAAGTTCTTTATACGTTTCAAATTTTACTTTATATGTATATATTCCGAAACCGCACGAAGTTCCATCCACTTTTAATTCGACATTGGTATCGCTAGTGGAAACTTTTCTAGGAGCAAATCCATCCACCCAAGGGTAATCCGATTTACCCTTTAGTACTACCTCAGTAGTTCCTTCTGGAACTCTTACTATAAAGCCCAAACCATCTGGGACAATCACTTTTCCTACATCACTTGTAAGTTCTGCAATTTCGCCACAGGCATAGACATCTCCACATAAAAATAAAGTTAATATGCCAATGAGGATGAAAATTTTCTTTTTCATATCGAACCTCTTTTCCCTATTATGTAAAAATTATATCATAAGAAAAAAAAAAAGAAAACCATTACAAAGATATTTCTTTAATTTTCTCAAATTACATATTATCGTTATTTTAAAAATTCTATCAGGTTTTCTTTTGTCATAAAACCGATGTTCTTTTTAACCTCTTTGGAATTCTCCATAAGAATTATAGTTGGGATACTCATAACTCCAAATTTGGCTGCAAGTTCAGGATGTCTATCTGTATTAATCTTCAATATCTCGATGTCTTGATCTTTCGCGATTTCTTCTAATACTACTCCCATCATCTTACATGGACCACACCAGTCGGCGTAGAAATCTACTAGACATCTATTTTTAGTAAGCGATTCAAAGTCAGCCGTATTTTCTAAATGTTTTATCATTTTTCCTCCTATTTATTATATTTTTCTATAACTTGTTCGATGCCATCAATCTTTAGTTTGCCATTGTCTACTAAGACTTGAGCGTTTTTGGCTTCTATCACTTTATATTTCATCAAAATGTCTAAACTTTCTAGATTGGCTTGATTTCTATCGGTGGAATCTTTATAGTGTTCTGCTACTTCATATATTTCTTTCAAAGATGAATAGACTGGTTCGATTGCAGAACCCAATATAGGTGTTTTAGCAAGAATCGGATCACCAAACTTACTTTCTCTTATGTATGTTCTAGTTGTATCGAACTGAATTAAGACGAATAATACTAAGAATATAATAACAATTCCTTCTATAAAGCCGACTACAGCTCCTAAAAGTTTAGATGGGATCTCTAAAATAAAAGTAACTTTTAATACTAGCTCTAAAATTTTGGAAATCTTTATGATCAGCTCGTAGACGATTAACAAAATCGCCGCGACTAATAGGAATGCAATTAGCTCATAGATAATGACATTTAAGACCGTTATACCAGAGAGTATTCCGGATAATTTAAAGAATGGAAGGTTTTCATACATATATACCGATATCGGATTTTTTAGTATGAATGCCAACACTATGACTGCTAAGCCTCCGACAAAAGTAACGGATTCTTTTAAAACTCCGTTTGAAAATCCTTTTGCAACATAGAGAAGCAAGAGAATGATAATAATAATATCTACAATATTCATAACATCACCATACTATATAGATTATAGTATAAATTCTTCTTTAAAACAACGATTTTTAGAAGAATTTGACAAAACTATAAAACATATATATTATTATATTATACGAAATGAGGGGAATTATGAAAAAAAAATACGACTATAGTGAGTGGTATATGATAGTTGAGCCGATAATAACTTCGAGAGAATATATAAAGAGAAGAACTTTTAGACATCATGGAGACGTGACAGTCTATGAACATTCGATGATGGTCTCTAAAAAGGCTTATAGGATGGCAAAGAGAATCGGAGCAGATTATAAGAGTGCTGCGATCGCGGGGATACTACACGATTTCTATGAAACGCCTTGGCAAGATGTCAAAATTAAACAACCTATATATAAGATGCACGCTTTTACTCATGCTAGAGTGGCTCTTAACAATTCGAGAAAACACTTTAAGAAGTATTTGAATACTAAAATCGAAAATGCCATATTGAGACATATGTTTCCTTTAACAATAATTCCTCCTAAAACGGTAGTCGGCATCATTATCACTATCTCAGATAAACTTTCTAGTCTAGATTTTATAACTAGCAAAGAGGCTATTTTAAAAACTTTCTCATTTTTGCGTAGAGGATAGCCATGTCATATTTATCTAAATTATTTATCTGCTTTATGATCTTTTCATTTGTAGGCTGGTGTCTAGAAGTTCTATATGGGCTAGTGGTGCTGAAAAGATTTGTAAATAGAGGATTCTTGATAGGACCGCTTTGTCCTTTATATGGATTAGGCTGTGTTCTTTTGTATCTCTGCTTAAAAGATTTAGCGAACAATCCGATCATTTTAGGAATTTCTAGTATCTTACTGTGCTCTGTTTTAGAATACTCTGTAAGCTATATATTAGAAAAAATTTTTAAGACCCGTTGGTGGGATTATACCGATATGAAGTTTAACATCAACGGAAGAATATGTCTCGGTTTGATAGTTCCATTTGGGATATTAGGATTACTAGTCGTATACATATTATTTCCCTATACATTAAATGTTTTAAATAATATTTCAAATCTGGTCATTTATGTTTTAGCATTCGTCAGTTTAACTGTATTTACGATAGATTTTATCATCTCCTGTAATGTCATAAAGAAGTTTAAAAATATATCTAAAAAGCCTAGAGATACTACTGAAGAGATGGCTAAATTTGTAAGAGAGACTATAGCTAAAAAGCTTCCTTTTTTAAAAAAAGAAAAAAAATCTTCACGATAAATTCGGAAGATTTTTTTCTGAATCTTTTTTATTTTCTATATCATGCAAAAATTCTTTTAAGCATCTCAACATTTTTTCATATCCTTCGTCACTCAAATTATCTATAAAATTATCATGTGGGTATAATCCATATTTACTAGCTAAACGGTTTTCGCCAAAATCCCATATTTCATAAGAATCTTTAAACTGAGTGAAAGTTTTTCCATCGGCATCCTCTAGGAACGAATATATCGCGTCTAGTATTGAACCACCATTTTGTAAAATCCAGTTTTCTACACCTATTCCAGATATTCCGCATCCGCCAGCTCTTGGCGATTTATAAACTTGTGAACGCATTAAAATTTCTTTTGCTAATAGAATGTTTGCAATGACCAATTCGTAGTTTTCTGGACTTTGAAGCTTTATCAGATCAAGGCGTGATTTTAAGGCATCGTCTGTCATTATCGACAAATGGGTTGTTCTGTTTGTAAATTTGATATGTATATCTACTTCTTTTCCATCGATGTTTACTTTATTTAAACGAATGTCGCCGTTTTCACTGATAGAGGATATTCCTAACTGCCCGAATGTTGCCAACAGTTTTCTCTTTAAAAGAGTCAGTCTTTCGACATTATTTATAATTTCACTATCTAATCGCATTATAAAATCGAAGTCGCCTCGGCCGATCATATTCGTGTTTCTGCTCGTCGAACCTGTACTGATAAACTCTACGGTTCCTATAGTATCTCTAGTCATAAAAGTAGCAAAATTGAGGCCTAAACTGACTATCGTCTTTTCGACTAGCGTTTCAATACTCTTCTGTTTAGCTTTCGTTTCTATTTCGTTATTTCGCATATCTCTGAGTAAATCCGCAATTTTAGGATTTTTAAGTCTAGTAGAAAAGTGAAATTCTTCATCGGTATAGTATGGAATAGCCGTCATCTTAGTTCTTAACATATCGAAATCTTGTGGGGTGAAGATCAGTTGTCCATCGAAATCGACTACTGGAATATAAAATCCGTTTAATGCGATCTCTAGAAATATCCTTTTGTCTATATTGCGAACGAGAAAATAATCTATCTCTGTCGAAGCAAAACCCGTACGCATACCATAGTGATCTTTTGATGCCGTTTCAAATATTTCAAGTTTATTGGTATCTCCTCTATTTTCATTGCCGTTTTCTCTAGTTATAGAAAATCTATCATCTCTTTTTAAGACGATAAAGATCGGATCTTGCTTTTCAGACAAAGAATTTGATACTGTTGTCCTAAAGTCATCTGTTTCGCTTTCGATAGCCTTTAATTCTACATCAAGAGGAGTTAAGTCGTCCATAGAAGAGACACTCATGTACTCTTTTGCTAATACACCATTTTGGAGAATAAACGATAAATGCTCTACTTTACTTATACCTTTAATAAAGTCTCCTTTTTTTAATAAAATCGGATGATTAATCGCGATGCGGTGTTTTATATCCGTACTCCTCACTTTACTATTTATATAGATTTTTATCGAGTTCATCGTATCAAATCCGGCAAAGTGACAGTACATTTTGACTATTCTATCTGGTAAATCTTCTGGTATTTGACCGCTTTTTATAAATTTACTTTTCAAATTTTCTAAATCTTCAAACATATTTCCTGTGCGCATAAATGTATCGGCACTGGTGCTTCTAACTGATGAATATAACGCAGATAAATAATCTAAGAATTTGTTTAAAACATATGTTTCTTCACGAGTAAGCTTACTTAAGTCCTCGCTTTTTTTAACACGTGTAAATAATGAGTAGCCATCCTCTATTTCTTGAATATAATCCTTTAAGGATCTATTATTAGATCCGAGAGCAGCTTTCATTAAATCTGAGAAAATAATTATCTGTCTAACTGCAGGAGATTTGGCTTTTAAAATTGGAGATGCTTTATCATCTTCAAAATTAAATCCCTGTAGATTTGGATTTAAAAGTTGAAAAGCTGTATATATCTTACCGACAAAAGGAGTATTTTCTTTTAGAAAAACTGCTTCTATGGTTTTAAGAAGTTCTAGTGGATTAGCTGATTTTAAAAGTCGAGGTACAATAATCGGCCTAAATTTCATAAAGTCTTCATAGTTACTATCTTTAATTCTTTTTAATATTTCTATCAATGTTTCCAAATTTTTAACTGTCAAATTGTCAAGATCATATCTTATCGTATCGATAAAAACTTTTTTTAAAAATTCGTCGCTTAGACTTTCATAAATACTAAAGATTTTCAATTTAACGTCATTCGATTCTTTAAATGGAACATTACTATTTAAAGAAATTAAAAATCCTAAACTAGGTGGGAAACCATATGCAATATTAGTATCTGTAAAAAGATCGAGCCATTCATAATTTAAAGCAAAATCTTTAGGCGACAATTTTCTATTATAATATTTCTCTTTTAATGACTTAGGGGCAACTGATGGTAAGAAAAACTCTGGATGTGAGATTTTGAAAGTATCAAGCCCGTCACTATCTAAGAGAACATTACTTTTGTCTAAATGTGCATATATGAATTCATCGATTCTCTTTTTAACTTCATCTAAACTCAATCCATCGGGTAATAATAAAAATTGTTTTAGTGATTTTGGTTTATAAAAGGTACCTAAAGTAGGTTCTACATCACTCATGTATTCGTACGCGACTTGTTCTTTAAAGTTTCTTTTCAAGTATTCGTATAATCCTTCTTTTTTAATATCTTTTTCGTTTTTAAGAACAGGAATATATGAAAATATCAATCGCGGATCAATACTACTAAAAAAGTCGCTTAAATCTCTGTGTTCTCTTGCATAGAAAACATCGAAACCGTTTGTTTTAAATCTATCTTTTATATCTTCAGGAAGCGAACCGAAAGAACCTTCGATAAACAAATCTTTAATAGATGTGGGTATACGAAAATCTTTTAATGGTTTTCTACTACGATATATATTTATGACGATGAAGCTATTTAAAGCCTCTAATAATTTGGCATCTTTTCTATCTATTAATATATTCCAACATAGATCAGTAGAATTTTCGTCATAGTTGTCGTAATTTATAGCATTTAAAAGGAAGCCTATGTCGACAACTTTAAATTTTGTAATTAAACTACTTTTTAAAACCGCCATCATTTGCTCTATAGAGAGACCATAAAAGATTATTTTTATGAATTCAGACAAAAATGTCTCTATAAACTCAGATGGAAATAAATCTAAATATTGTAAGTAGGCTTCAAAAGGGAGCTGTTTTTTCTTTTCTAGTATTTCCTTCAAGACATGAGGTATAATATAATGACTTTTTGCCACTATGAACAAAATATCGAATTGTTTATTTTCGATAAGAAATTTGATCATTTTTTGAAGGTATTCACCAGTAAATCTATTAAGCAAGTCTTCTTTTTTTTGAAACTTTTGGTAATCTGTATTGGGATCTGTAAGTATTTTAAAATGTTCTTTTATATTTAATTTACATAAAAGTTCTGGATATCTATATATATTGTCATCTCTTTTAAGAGAACTTTCGAGAAATCCTTTACTGACTTTGTCGACGATTGGAGTATTCATCCATCTCGTATCTTCGATAAGAAATGCGTTCGCTATAAAATCTGGAACACTTTTCACGTTGCCCCATGAAAGAACTTCTGATGGAGATAATCGTAATAGATCACATTTGTCACCAAAGTCACTGAAATCGAATTCTTTTGTAGTCTTAAAAAAATCTCTAACCTCTTCAATATTTTTTCGACTTCTTTGGAGAAGTTCTCTATAAAATTCAGGACCTTCACCGTATTTAGCATGCACTGTCTCTAAAGGCATACTTTGTATATTTATGTTGTCTAATAAAGTTCTAAATATGTTTCCCATTATGACCGCTCCACTATCGTAAAACAATTATAGCATTTTAGTATTTTTTTTACAATTCTAAATGAGAAAAATCATAAAAAAATAACCGCCATAATTGTGGTCATTTTTTCATAATCTCGCTTTTTTTCTGTTCTTTTTAGAAAGAAAGTTCGTAATAGCCATAAATATAAGGGCAAAAGCGATAATTATTACAGTATTCATGATAAGAGGATATAGATTCTTAAAATCGAATTTCTCTAGACTTTTGATCAAATTGTTGTTGTCGATATAATAGTATGATGGCAGAATGCGAGCTATTTTTAGAACGCCATCAGGCAAATATTCAGTAGGAACGAATGTTCCACTAAGGAAGCTCGATCCTAATGCTACAACATTTACTATTCCGTTGATCGCTTCTTTATTCTTTATAGCATTTGCTATTAGAAATGCTATCGTAAGCGTACACATAGAGAATATCAGAGAGTTAATAGCAAACAATAATCCGTGAACAGTAAGCATAGATTTTCCGATTAGTATTATACTAAGTATTATATATATTAGCCATAGAGAGAACGCAAAAAGAGCATTAGATAAGAGTAATTGTCTATTAAATTTTTTGTAGTTTATACTACTAACTATTGTACGTTTTTCAATATTTGCGTTTTTAAAACTGGTCAAAATCATACATATTACGAAAACACATCCCGCTAATAAACTATAGTTAGCAAAATTATAATAGTCCGCTAGTTCTGATAATTTTTTTGTATCGAGTTTATTAGTCATGCCAATTTCTATACTGTTAGAAAGAGTTTTTTCTATTATATCGACTAATTCTTGTCCTTTAAACTCTTTACGATATATACTGGCAGTAGAAAGATAGTTTTTTAGTATCAGTTCAGCTAGACTAGAATTATAATCTTTCGAACTTTTAATTTCAATCTTTGGATTTTTGCCATTTTCGAAGTCTTCACTAAAAGAAGACGGTATAAATATAGCATAGTTTATCTCCCTGAAAAATAAGGCATCTGCGATTTTCTTATCATCGTTTTCTAGATCGACAAGATTAGAGTTGTTGCCAATGTACTCTATCAGACTTTTAGATATATCGCCATCTTTATCGTGGTTTATTATTAATATATCCGGTTTCGTCGCACTGAAGTTCATCTGACTCTTATCATCTGTAGAATTGAATCCGGCAAATAAGACTAGAATAAGAGTATAGATGATTATCATCACCTTGTTTGACCATAATATTTTTTTAAAAGCATTAAATACTATCATATCTTTGCCTCCTCAAACTATTAACAGAGAGCAATATCATTATTAAAGAGAAAATTAACAACGATATTATATTATAGTAAAATCTTTCTCTAGTTTCGTAATAATAGAGAGAATAGAAACCATCTGTAATCATATTTGCAGGGTTTATCATATTTAAAATAGGAATATTTTTATCGACTATGTATTTCATAGTTATTCCCATCATTCCCGAAAGGAAACAGCCAAGCATCGTAACAGATATCATTATTCCTGTTTTCGTAATTTCGCTAGTTTTAAGAACTGATGCTATAGCTATCCCAAATGTAAGTCCGGCAAAAGAGCCTATGCAAGCTAGAATTATAACTGAAGTGATATCTGTTCCATAATCGACTTTTAAAACGAATATCGTGTACAAGAATAGAAGCGCTAGCCCGATCAAACTTATGATAAAACTCGCGAGGGCACTGCTTATTACGATTTTAATTTTTCTTGTAGGAGATACTGATGTCCTTTTTCCTAAACTGCTCATATTTGCTAGACCTTTATTTATCGCAGTAAGCCCTAATGTTCCACCATATAGACAAGCCATCGCTATCAGAGTATAAAACTCTATCACAGTATAGCTCATCGATTTTTGAGATGTGTCTTCGATATTTAAATAGTTAGAATTGGACACTTCTAGAGCTAACTGTTGATAAATTGAATCTATGTTGGCATAGTCGAAGTTTTCATCTTTCACTTTGTTCTCAAGTAATGTTGTAATCATAAATTCTTTTTTTTGAAAGTCATTTAATATTTGACTTATAATTGTTTCTTCAATACCAGAGGTTTTAACCGTTATTTTCGTTTTATCTGATAAATCGACGATAGCTTTTATATCTCCATCGTCTAACAATTTTTTTGCGACTTTTTCATCTGTATAATTTATTTCGAACAATTTTTCCTCTTCTGTAATCGTAATTGAAGAAAGAAAAGTATCATAATGTTTTTTTTCTTCAGTGATAGAATCCCCTATTATTGCAATTTTAATCGTATGCAGTTTTTCACTACTTTCTATGTCGCTAAAGGCCATGTGGAAAAGCGTACCAAGTATGATAGGAAAAGCGAACGTCCAAAAAATAAGAGATTTATTTTTAAAGAGAGTTTTAAATGTGTATTTAAAATTATGCAAAAACATCTCAATCACGCAAATCCTTACCAGTAAGTTCTAAGAAAACGTCGTTTAATGTCGGCCTTTCGGCAAATATACTGTTATAATGCACATTCTCTTTTTTTAAAAAGTCTAATAATTTATCAAGATTGTTTTTTCCCTTCTTGTATATAACTGTTAGATTGTTGTCTTTATACTCTGCTTCTTCTACTGTCGTAAATTTTCTTATTTCAGCAAGTTGGTTTTTCGAAAATGATTCCACTTCTACTGTCACCTTTTCTTCGATATTGGCAAGTGCTTTTAATTCAGCGCTCGTTCCACTAGCAAGTATTTTTCCTTTGTCTAAAATTATAATTCTGTTACATAAAATTTCTACTTCTTCCATGTAATGAGTGGTATATATGATAGTTGCACCGTCTTTATTAAGTCTCTTTATTCCATCGAGAATACTGTTTCTACTTTGGGGATCGACTGCCACAGTCGGTTCGTCTAAAAAGATAAGTTTTGGTTTATGTGCAATTCCACAAGCAATATTTAATCTTCTCAAAAGTCCGCCTGATAGCTGTTTTGGATGGAATTTTTTGAATTCCTTTAGGTTTACAAGCTCAATAGCTTCATCGACATAACGTTTTCTAGTGTCTTTGTTTGAAATGTATAGTCCACAAAAATAGTCTATGTTTTCTTCAACAGTCAATTCATCGAAAACGGCGACATCTTGAAAGACGACTCCGATCTTTTCCTTTATGTCGTACGAGTTAGGCTCCATATCTTCTCCAAAAATTTTAATGATTCCTTTCTGATATGTTAAAAGAGATAAAATACAATTTATAGTTGTCGATTTTCCACTACCATTAGGTCCTAATAGTCCCAAAATTTCTCCCTCTTTTACTTCGAATGAAAGGCCATCTACAGCTTTAATTCCTTTATACTCTTTTGTCAAATTGATAATTTCTAAAATGTTACCCATAAATTCCCTCGCTTTTTTTCAATATATAGTATACTCTTATTAAATTTTAAAAACTAGAAGTTTCTAGTTTTCCACAGTTATGTCTCCACAATTATTTTTTAAACTTAAAGTTATTTCGGAATTTCGATAATTGTTTTTAATATTGGTTTCTCCTAAACTGGTCGAAGCATCGATAAATATTGAATTTGTTTTACCTATTTTTATATCACCGAAATCGTCTTTAATCCGCGAATCTTCTTCAATGTGTAAATTTTTAACCTCTATATTTCCACAGTTATCTTCGAGATCGACGTATCCTTTAACTTCTCCTATTTCGATGTCCCCAAAATTATTTATCGCTTCTAGATGATAGACTGAATCGACTTCGATGTCTCCTGCTGACTGATCTATTTTTGCCTCTTCGACATGATCTATTATCGTATCACCAAAATCGTTTGTTATATCGACATTTTTTGCTTTTTGAATACGTATGTCTCCACAGTTTGCCTGAATGTTTATATTGGATTCTTTAAATGACCCAATTTCTATATCGCCATACTTGTTAAAAATATCTATAGTATTTGAGTATTCACTTGGAAGATATATTTCTATCTTGGCTGACTTTTGTCCTATACAAAATCCTATGCATTTTTTGCTAGTAGACTTTATATTAAATGTATCATAATCTTCTGAGATGCTTGTTCTATCTTTTTCTCCATATATGACAACTCTCATTTGATCATCTTCACTTTTACGAATAAAAATATTACTCATGTCTGCTTGTATATCGAGAGTGTTGAAATTCACTTCATATTTTTCATCTAACACTAACTCATTAGACATTTCATAATTAAACTTAAAAAACTTCATCGACCCGTTTTTTAGAAAGAAAATTAAAAACGCTATAAGACCTATCGTGACTATAACTAATAGTACTATAGCACTGATAATTAAAGATCTATTTTTCATTTTTAATACCCCCTAAGGCGAACAATAATTTTATTATTTCGTCTATGAGTGCATAGATTATCCAAATTAGCCACGTTATGTGCCAAGCCATAGTCGTAAAACTTAAAATAAGATATATAATTGTAGTGATTAGTCCAAGAATGCTTTCTATTTGTTTTATTAGTTCATTTTTCTTATCTTCTTCTTTAGTCTTAACAGTTTTATATACCATCGATGTATAAACGATAAAATATGTTCCTATTCCACATATGATCAAAAATATTCCCGTTGCTAATACTGGGTCGATTTTTAAAAATGGTATAGATATTACGATCCACGAAACTGCTATAAAAAATGTAAGAATTCCCAAACTGATACCTTTAGCTCTTTTAATCCTAATGTTCGATTCATCATGTTCCATTATATCCAATTCATTACGGTGTTTGCTTTCACCATTTAACAATTCATCTGCCGAAATCTCGTATAAAAGACAAAGAGGTCCTATTTTATCAAAATCAGGAGTGCTTTGATCTGTTTCCCATTTAGATACAGTTTGCCTTGTCACATTTAATTTTTCAGCTACTTCTTCTTGAGATAAGCGCTTTTTTTTTCTCATCTCTAATAGAGTTTCTCCTAAACTCATTCTTCTTCACCTCGGTTCAAAATTATAGCCTAACGTTTAGTTGCATTCTACCTTTCTCGGTTGGAAATTTGTCAACCATCGTTAACATTTCTTCTAAAAAAGACTAAAGATTGGAGTCTCCCTATTATCTTCAGTCTTATTTTTTATAGCTGTAATTATTGTTATATTAGAATAAAACTTTTTCAGATTTAT
>CAJUKM010000016.1:0-12811 GCA_910587535.1 uncultured Bacilli bacterium | reverse complement strand
TTATATTCTTTTATAATATATATCAATACTATCGATATGTATAGTATAGTTGAGAGAAGCATTAAGATTATATCTAAATATTTTATACTTCCGTTTACTACATCTATAAATATCATCGTATAATTTAAGAATGGCACTAATGATAAAATTGTAGATGACTTTATTCCGATCATGAACACAATCATTCCTGGAAAGAAAGTGATGAAGTTTAGAGGAGTCAACGCACTTTGAGCTTCCTTAAAACTTTTCGATTTACTAGCAATCGCAATACAAAGACCACTTATGAAAAATGAAAATGCGACTATTATTAGAATTGCAACTATTATCGAAGGAACGTTGTAAACTATATTTATACCTTCAAAAATTGTAAACATACTGTTTGCGACTAAAAGCGATATGATTGCCAATATTAAGCTTAAAAATCCTGTTATTATCGATGAAGCAGATACTCCTAAAAACTTACCGACTATTATATCTTTACTTCGAATTGGAAAAGTAAGAAGCGTTTCGAGTGTACCTCTTTCTTTTTCGCCGGCAGTGCTGTCGGTTGACGGATAAGTAGCTGAAACCGTAATAGCCATTATTATGAACAGGAATGCATAATTTTGGATATAACTTGCAAAATAATTTCCCTTCTTCTCTATATTTTCATCTACTGTGATTATGTTCAATACCTTTTCTGGCTCTATTTCATTTTCTTCGAGATAGTTTTGTTGAAGTATTTTTTTATATGTTTCGAAATATGAGTTCATCAAATTGCGTGCATAGCTGCTCGAATCGTTGTCGGTAGAATTGATGGTATAAGTATCGCCGTTCTTGGTTATATATAAATATATTTCTCCAGAATCTCTTTTTTGTTTTAATTCTGAAGCATTGCCCTCAAAAATTTCCAAATCCATATTTTCGGCGATAGTTCTTTCTTCGTCACTCAGTTCATATGCAAATCCGATTTTATTGTATTCTACTGGCTCTTTAGTCATCTGACTTTCGAATAATGCTGACATTCCAATCACTATGAATGGAATAAATAGAGGTATTATGAGCATCATTGCCAAAGATTTTTTATCCCTAAACAATTCTTTTAATTCTTTTTTTAATATGTTCCATACGTTAGTCTTCATGTTTTATACCTCCGATCAATTTGAAGAAAGCATCTCTTAAATTAGTTGTGTTTGTTCTTTCTTTTATTTCTTTAGGAGTACCAGAGTCGATAATCTCTCCTTTATTTATCATTATAACGTGATCACAAATATTTTCAGCTTCTTCCATATAGTGAGTAGAGTATAAAATAGTCTTCCCTTTTTTTCTTTCTTCTTTTATAAAATCTAAGATGATTTGGCTAGAGATGATATCTAAACCTGTCGTTGCTTCATCTAAAATGTAGTACTGTGGATTATGGACAAGACATCTAGCTATGTTAGCTCTTTGAGTCTGACCAGTAGAAAGTTTGGATATTTTATTGTATAAAAATCCTTCCAAATTTAGAATTTTAGATATATCCTCTATTCTAGTTTCCAATTTGTCTTTCGTTACTCCATACATTTCACCGCACATCCATAATAATTCGTACGTCGATAAAGTGTCGTAGAGCTTAGTATTACCAGATAGATACGCAATTTTTTTCTTTATTTCAATCTCATTCTTTTTGTGATTTAAACCATCGAAATCTATCGTGCCGTCAGTTGGTTCTAATATTCCTGCGATCATTCTCAAAAGTGTAGTTTTTCCTGCACCATTAGGTCCTAATATCCCAACAATCTCTCCATCTTTGGCTTCAAAGGAGATATTTTTATCAGCATAAAATTCTTCTTTTTCTCTTTTATTCTTGTTTTTGATAAATTTTTTTGTTATATTTTCAACTTTTATCATCTATATATCCTTCCTTCGAAAATATTATATCACTTTTTATTTCTATATTAAAATAAAAAACAGAAGATATTGTTTATTCATCCTCTGTAATATTTATAAGTTTCTACCTAAATTTATGAAGTGTTCTAATTCATTTTTATAATATAATATTTTAGCCTTGACTTGGATTCTGTCAGTTTTTGATAATTTCCAGTCTAATTTCTTTTCGAGGCGATCTAAAATTCTTTCGGAATTTTCTTCGCTTAATACCCATAGTTTATCATATAACGAGTCTTTGAATTCTTTACTACTTGTTGCAAGAAATTTCTTAATATTTATGTCTACCCTATTATTCGTTAAAAAAGTAGGGCTTCTGTCTACTGTAAAAATAATACGAATTAAAGATAGCGGTGCATAAAAAGCTCTGACATTAACGATAGCTGGCATGTCTTCTCTAGCACTATACCGTTCTTCTAATGCTGCCCAGATGTCTTCTAAATCATTATATAAAAGTAATTCTTCATTGTATGAAATATCCTTTATATATGCATCGACTAATATATCTTCACCTAAGATGTATTTTGCATTTTGCTTTTTAAAATTCTTAGAAACTAATCCTCTTAGATTTCCTATCTTTGCTAGATCGTATGAAACACAAGGTACTTCTAAATCTTTGCATATCTCTTCTACTATTAAAGAACTTATTTCTTCTATCTCCCGTCAAAAGAAAAGAAATATGTTTCATCATTATATTCAAAACTAAATCCAAACCATTTGCCTAGTTCGTATTTAAGCATGTGAATATTTTTTCTGTTTTTTAAAATATCATGAAGTTCTTCGAATAATTCTGGGGTCGATGCATAATCTTTATCTGGTAAATTTAGCAGTTCACACAAATCCATATATCCTTTAAAACGTTTCAAAGAAAGCACTTCCTTTAATTTTTATTCTGGAAAAATCTCTTTATCGACACAAAAATCTTCTCTATACTCTAAATCCATAGGTCCTATATATATATCATCATTAAAATTCCCATCCGCTTGCATGCGATGACATTTGACGATAGTCATGCCTATATTTGAAAATTCATTTTGATCTTTACTCTTATATATGTTTGTTCCCCCGTCATTTAGGCTGCTACTAAGTTCTAAGTGTTCGAGAATATTATCTAGCCTCAAAATATCTTCGTTTAGATAATTATTTAGAGTTTTTGAAGGATTATCCTTTTCTTCGACGTCTATAGAATCTATACAGCTCGTAAACACTTTTTTACCATCTTTTTCTAAATAAATAGCTGGATCTTCGGTACAGTCTTTTTTAGCGGAAATATTTAGATATAATTCTGGTTTTTCTTCTATTACTTGTTTATTTTGGCAGAGTCCTAGGGATTCAATAGTAGTCGTATTCAAATTTTCCTTAGAAAAATAGATATCTTTATTATCTTCACCATTACACTTTATAAGAGATAGAGAGCCATCAGATATATTTTTATCTGTATCCATATAAAGAGTCCATAGTCCATCTGCATTAGATTCTACTGCTTTTAATTTAGATGTAATTTTTTCTATTGTATCTTCAAGTGAGTTATTTTTTTGATCTAGATAATCGTAAAATGTAACTTCTCTTTTAGAATCTTCTATTTTAATTTCGCTTAAACACAAAAGATATATTGTCTCTCCATCTCTTTCATCATATTCGAAGATTTCGTTTGAACAATAGCTCATCTCTTTCATGTTTATTTTAAAGTCTTCCCCTATTTCATAGTTCTCAGTTTTCTGATTAAACTTAGATAATAAGATAGAAGCAATTATAGCTAAAATACAAACCCCAACTAGTATTATTCTTTTCATCTGTACACATCCTTCTGCTATATTATAACACATTTTTTGCTATTTAAAAATTATAAAAACGACTTTTTTTAGTCGTCTTTTTATCACTCATTAATATGAGTAGTCATTCAATTTGGTAGCGGCGGAGAGGGTCGAACTCCCGACCTATCGGGTATGAACCGATCGCTCTAGCCAACTGAGCTACACCGCCATAACTGAACAACATTAATATAACATACAATAGTCGTTTTTACAATGAAAAGTTTGCGGAAAGTTACTTTTCGCAAATTATTTATAGATTTCTTAAAAGTCACAGTTATTTGGAGTTCTAAAATAAGGGATTACATCTCTGATATTTTCTATACCTGTTAAATACATGACCAATCTTTCAAATCCCATTCCGAATCCAGAATGTGTACAAGTTCCATATTTTCTTAAGTTTATGTACCATTCCATCTCATGTTCATCCATGCCAAGCTCATGCATTCTAGCTACCAATTTATCGTAATCTTCTTCTCTTTGACTTCCGCCCATCAACTCACCGATTCCAGGAACTTCTAGATCTACTGCTCTGACAGTTTTACCATCATCATTTTGTTTCATGTAAAATGCTTTTATATCTTTTGGCCAGTTCGTAATGAATACTGGTCCGTCGAAATACTCTGTTATGTATTTTTCGTGTTCCTTGGCGATATCTTCACCGTACTCTGGAGCGAATTGCCATTTAACATCGGCATTTTTTAATATAGTGATTACTTCTTCGTGAGAAATTCTTTTAAAATCGGATTTAACCAGTTTAGTAAGCTTATTAATGAGGCCTTTTTCGACAAATTCATCTAGAAATGCCATCTCTTCTTTACCGTTTTCGAGACAGTAGTTTATGACGTATTTGAGCATCTCTTCTTCTATATCCATCAGTCCTTCGAGATCGCAGAAAGCGATTTCAGGTTCCATCATCCAGAATTCTGCTAAGTGAGAAGTAGTATTTGAGTTCTCTGCCCTAAAAGTCGGACCAAATGTGTATACTTTGCTGAAGGCCATAGCAAACGTTTCTGCCTCTAGTTGACCAGATACAGTAAGTCCTGTCTTTTTTCCGAAAAAATCTTTAGAAAAATCTATTTCATCGACTCCTCTTAGTTTATCTAAGTCGAGGGTAGTTACTTGGAACATTTCGCCAGCGCCTTCACAGTCACTCGCCGTTAAAATTGGGGTATGGACATACATATATCCGTTTTTTTGAAAATATTCGTGAATGGCAAATGAAGCGAGGCTTCTAATTCTAAAGACTGCGTTGAAGAGATTTGTTCTCGGCCTTAAATAGGCCTGTTCTCTTAAAAATTCTCTAGAATGTCTTTTCGGTTGAATCGGATAGTCTTCTTGGGCATCACCCTCTAAAATATAACTTTCTATTTCGACTTCAAAAGCCTGTTTTTCGCCATCGGATTCTCTAACTATTCCGGTTACGCGAAGCGCACTTCCGACTCTCAAATGAGAAAGACTTTCATAATTCTCATTATCTTTACTATAAACCAGCTGAATTCCTTTGAATCCTGTTCCATCGTTAAAATCTATGAAGCCTACGTTAGAACTCGTTCGATGATTTTTAATCCACCCACAAACAGTTACACTTTTTCCAATAAAATCTTTATATTTTTCGTTCAGTTTTTTAATTTCCATATTATCATTCCTTACCATATTCCGAGTTTGCCGACATATTTATATATTATGTTTTCTCCAAATTTATTTTTAGAGAGATTGATGACTTCGAAATGTTTGTATCTCACCAAATCGGATTTTTTTTCTTTTTTCAGTACATATTCTAACGCTTTAATAGTTGTATCTTGGATAGAAGTTCCTCCTAAGAGAGCACTAGCAGCTTTGTATAATTTTGGATCTACATTATGATTTAATCTTTTATAGTACCATTTAGATCTTTTATTGAAGTAATAATTTATTCCATCTATCTTTTTTAAAACTCTAAGCGTATCTAAGTAACCTCTTTTGATGTTAGCCTCAGTTGTAGCTTTGTCGAAGATGATCATGCTTCCAAGATTATTTTTAGGTTTAATCTCTATTATCTCTGCTTTCTTTTTAAAATGAGGTTTTCTAATACCCAATCCTCTTATATTTATGACATAAATCTGATCGCATCCTATTTTTTCTAACATATCGACTGGGGATAAATTATAAAATCCTCCATCGAGATAGTATCCATCGTCTATCAATTTTTCTTTTTTAAAAACAGGCAGAAACGAGCTCGCTACTATATAATCGTGAACTTTTCCATCTGGGATTTCATCTATAAATTTTTCTAATGGAGATAACGTTTCGACTCTGACAGTGGTAAGTCCAAAAGAGATATTACTTTTTCGAAGTTTTTCTTCATCTACGGAGTTTCGAACTAAAGCTCTATAATTACTCATATCCAATCCTCTACTTTTAAAAACTTTATAGATTTCGGTGAAAGAAGTCTTGAGCTTTTTAAAAGTTACACCTGATGCTAGTATCTCTCGAGCTTTTGTATCATCGATTCCAAGAAGCTCAGACATCGTTGCATCTTTCCAAAGTTTAATCATTTTGTCTTCGTCGTGAGATGCGATTAGAGCTCCATTGAAGGAACCTATACTAGTCCCTGCTACAGCGTTTACCTTGATGCCACATTTTTTCATAGCCATGTAAGCTCCCGCTTGATATGCACCTTTAGCGCCTCCGCCTTCTAAAGCTAGTCCAATCATAATTCACCTCCGATATAAAATAATTATAAAATATATTCTCGTAAAAATAAAGACAAAAAAAGACTAATTTAAAGTCTTACTTTTGTATTTTCTGAGAAGTCCTTTATATTCCAAATTCATCTTATTTGGAAGAATAAAATCTTTCGGCTTTACTATGTCTGGCAAAGCTAAATCGACTTCTGCTCTATCAAGTAAATATTTGACAAATTCAGCACAATAGAAACTGTGCCTATGTCTATATTTGATGTTTAGACCGTTCGCAAAAAGGCCTACAATATTGAAAGAATAGGCTTCTTTTTCTTCAATCATTTGATTTAAAACTATTTGAATCTTTTCAAATTGCTTAGGTGTTACGGGAAGGGAATAAACTTCTGCTTTTGTCTCTTTGAATCTTTTAAACGTTCCACTGTGTATTTTTTCGTGAACAAATCCAGCATAGAATGGATTGTATGGATTGATTCTTCCAAAACTATACATCTTTTCCAGATTTTTATCTAACGATATCGATACATGGGAATATTCTGCTCTAGTAAAAGTTTTAATCAATCTAGATAAAACAGTACCCGTATGTGATAAGACTATATATATTACATCTGTTTTACTTTCCTTCTTCTTCATTGTTTTCTCCTCTATAAGTGGTTTATTTTAGGGATGGAAAACTATTTTTACAGCCGCATCTTTTCCATTTGTTAGCCGTTTAAACGCTTCATTTGCTTCGTCTAAACTGACGGTATCATCTATATACTTTTTAACATTTAATCTTTTTCTAGATATTAAATCTATACAAGTTTCAAATTCTTTTTCTGTGTACGCTATGGCTCCTATCATCTCTATTTCTCCCATAACGCAGCAAACTGTAGGAATGCTTATCGGCTCTTGTGTTACTCCTACTAATACTATTTTACCACCAGGTCTAACCGCCATTATCGCTTCACTTACAGCTGGAGCATTTCCACAGCATTCAATTACTTTATCATATCCCCCATTAGAAACTTCAGAGAGTGTCTCTAAAACGTCTTCTTTTTTAGCATCGTAATAATCATCTGCTTTTCCGACTGATACAGCTTTTTTAGCTCTTTCTAAATTGGTCTCTAGCATCGTCACGTGACTTGCACCTTCAAGTTTAGCAAATTCACACGACATCAGTCCTATTATTCCAGCACCTATTACTAGCACTTTATCTCCCACTTTGATGTCGGCTAGAGATGTCGCATGAAGTGCTACCGCTGATGGTTCTACCATACATCCTTCATCAGCGGTCATTGTTTCTGGAATTTTTTTAATCATATCGGCACGACAACTGAGGCATTCTGCATATCCACCAGGATTTTCGAGTGACAGTCCCACTGCTTTAGTCCACGTCTCTTTACAATAATGGCCATTTCCATTTTTGCATGCACTACAACGTCCACATGGCGATAGCGGCAACCCCGTGACTCTATCTCCGATGCTTAAATCTTTACGATCTCCAGGATCTTCAACTGTTCCAGAAAATTCGTGCCCTAGCACCAAACCTTCAGGGGTTCCCGAATTCCAATAGTGAATATCTGATCCACATATTCCACAAGCTTCAACTTTTATTATGACCGAGCCATTTACACTTTTCGGTTTATCGATTGAGGAAGACTCCAATTTCTCTTTTCCGACGATTTTAACACACTTCATTGTTCTATACTCCCTTAGTTTATATGTCAATTATATCACATTTTTTAGTTTACTGCATATGATTTGCATTCATACCTTTTTTATAAAAACTTTCTTAGGAATTTGTCTATCTCATATTTATTTATAAGTCATATATTATTAATGAAGTGGTGAAAAAATATATGGATAAAAATATATTAACTGTGGAAAATGTGTCTAAAGAATTCGACACGAAAGATGGAAGTATTTTAGCAATCGAAAATATAAATTTTGATGTAAAAGAAGGAGAAATAATATCGATCGTAGGAACGAGCGGCTGTGGAAAAAGTACCCTTTTAAATATTATTGCGGGCCTCGAAGATAAGACGTCTGGTAACATAATTTTTGATAGTCTCGAACCACGCATATCTTACATGTTACAAAATGATGCTCTTCTTCCATGGAAAACCGTTTATGAAAATGCCATATTAGGATTGGAGCTATTAAAAATAAAAGATGAGAATTCTGTAGAAAAAACGAAAAAAATGATAATGGAATACGGCTTAGCCGATTTTATCGATAAAAAACCGGTAAGCTTATCTGGAGGAATGAAACAACGTGTAGCTTTGATAAGAAGTCTAGCCATAAATCCAGATCTATTACTTCTCGACGAACCGTTTAGTGCTCTAGATTATTACACTAGGCTTACCATATCTGAGGATGTGTTAAATTTGATCAAAAAAAGTGGCAAATCTGCCATCATCATAACTCACGATATCCAAGAAGCCTTGAGCTTAGGAGATCGTGTAGTTGTACTTTCTAGTAGACCAAGTGTGGTAAAAAATATATATGATGTCAACTTATCTGGTTTGACGATTCTCGAAAAAAGAAAATCTCAGGTATTCATGGATCTCTATGAAAAGATATGGAGGGATTTAGATGATGAAATATAAGTTAAAAGTCGTCTCTACTCAAATAATCATAATCATTGTCTTACTGACATTGTGGGAATATGGTGCGAAAACTGGCATTATTAATAGTTTTATATTCTCTTCTCCATCGAAAATAATAAGCACTTTAGTTTCTCTAGTCGATACAGGTGAGATTTTCGTCCATTTGGGCGTGACTTTAGGTGAAGTGTTGTTATCATTTACTTTGGGAATCTTAATCGCGTTTATTCTGAGTGTTGTGATGTATGAGAGCAAATTTTTGGCGGATATATTAGATCCTTTTTTGACGGTCTTGAATTCTCTTCCAAAAGTAGCACTTGGTCCCATCATAATAATTTGGGTCGGCGCTAATACGAATGCTATCATTACGATGGCTCTAATGATCAATGTGATCATTTCCATAATTACTATTTATACAGGATTTATGCACACAGACCCTCTAAAAGTTAAGCTCTTTAAATCTTTTAAAGCTTCAAAGAGGCAGATTCTATGTAAATTGGTTATTCCAGCAAACATCAGCACTATTATGAGTTCGCTTAAAATTAACATATCTCTAACTCTTATTGGGAGCTAAGACATATGTAGAGAAAACTCTATATTTTTTATGTTAGCTTTCACTAACATTCCAATATATCTTTAGCGACGCACCATCTACAACTATTTTATCTAGCAGTTGTTCTACGACATTTCTCTTTTCTTTAAATTCGAGTGCCTTCCAAACACTTTCTAGATTTTTAATTTTATCATAAGTTTTGGTTGCGCTTTCTTTTTCTTTTATATTTTCTAGCTCTTTTTTTATGTCAGACTTTTCACTTGTTAATTTAGCAAGTTCTTTTTTTATTTCTTCATTTGCTATATTATCTGAAAGTAGTTGAATTAAATTTTCAATTTTTTTCTGTGTTTTATCCAGTCTAATATTTAGTTCATCAACAAGATTTGTTTTAGATAAATCAAAAGTACTCCTAAACAATTCCTCATTTAAAGACATGGCAAATAACTGCTCTAAGAAGTTATCCTCAATTTCAAAACTATCAAGTCTTATATTATTGCAATTTGGGTCTTTGATTAGTTTCGGTTTACTTTTTTGCTGTGAATAGCAATAACAAATAATTCTTTGTCCCCATTTTTGATAACGGTACTTTGCTCCACAATTACCACAATATATTTTACCTGATAACAAGTAATGACTTGCATGTTGATTCTTGCTTCTTTGTTTTTCTATTTCCTGTAATTGCTTATATTCTTCTTCACTAATTATGGCTTCATGTTTGCCATCATAAAGTTCACCTTTAAATGGAATCTTTCCTAAATTAGTCTTAGCATTAAGTATTCCTTGAATCCATGACTCATCATATCCAGTTACTTTAGAAAGTTCATTATAACTATATCCTTGAAGTCTTAATGTTTTCATTAAATCAAAGATGACTTTTCTTTCACCATTAACAACTAACATACCTGCTTCTTTGTCGTAATCATAAGCGAAAGGAGTTTTACCTCCACCTCGCCAATAACCATTTTCAGCTCGCTTTTTAAGACCGATTCTAGTACGCTCTAAAATAGTTTCTCTTTCTAATTGAGCAAATACTGATAATATTCCAATCATTGCTTTACCAAATGGCGTAGTTGTATCAAAACTTTCTCTAACAGAGATAAAACCAACTTCATTATTATTAAATACTTCTTCAATTAAATATAAAGTGTCTTTTTGACTACGAGATAATCTATCTAGTTTAAAAACTAAAACCGTATCAATTTTTCCATCTTCACAGTCTTTTATTAACTTCCCAATTGCAGGTCTTTCTAAGTTCTTACCACTAAATCCTGGATCCGCATATAATTCATAATCTGTCCATCCTTGACTTTTTAAGTAACCTTCTAATGATTCTATTTGAGCTTCTATTGAATATCCATCAACTTGAGCATCTGTTGATACACGAACATAAAGAGCTTTAATTTTTTTTACTTCTGCTTTTATATCGTTAATAGTTTTTCCTCCTTCTTTTATAAAAGCATTTTTTGTAAAAAAACTTGCAACTACATAATACCGTTTTTATACAAAAAATGAAATACTTATAGATTATTACGCTTCTTTTAAATACTTCTTTAGCAATGTATATATTAATGCCTGATTTAAAATTATTTTTTTAGGTTCAATTCTATTCTCATTCTTATCATAATTCTCAATAGTTAAATGCATATAAGCAGCTCCCTCTCTAAATTATATTTTTAAGACACAAGACTGATTACATCAAAAAAAGACTAATTAGAAATTCTACTTTCTAACCAGTCTTTATAATCTTCTAAATACTCTATATACTTCGTTCTAAAATACTTTTCATTTAACCATTTAACACCAATAGCAGAAACATAGACTTTTCCATATTTAATATATTTAAGTGAATAAGGAAAATGTTTCTGCATTCTATTTGTTGCTACCCCAATGGCATTTTTTGTTTTGTTAAAATGAGTTCTTAAATATTTTAATGGTAGATCACAATACTCTAGTCTTTCATGCGGAATTTTCAAATAATCTTCTAGCACTTCAATATACCTTTCAAGAAAATTAATCTTTAAATCTTTTGGATTACCTTTTTTTGATTCCACTTCTATAAAGCAAATTAGACATTCTACGGATACAGAAGCAATGATAGATCCATCTACTGTTGACTTTCGAGAACAAAACGCACTCCACCATTTGGAACGCCTTTTTATTTTTTTCATAATTTCAAAATGTTCTTGATATGAAAATGAGAGTTTCTTACAAAGAAACCAATACGGATCAACATACAATTTTCCCATGAAAATGCCTCCTTTTCTTTAAAATTTGGGGTTACTGAAATTGGTCTTTTTTACTACTTAAACTATCAAGCATGGTGTCTACACACCCAATACTCGTTAGGGCATATCCCTAAAACCCTCTATTAGTCTCCGACAGTTTAGAGATTTTTTCAAAATCAATTATTAAAATCTTCAAAAAACAGCAAATATTATTTCTAATTTTTATAAAAATTCTTGCTTATAACTTCATGTTTTATTTATAAAATTTACGCTCCTTTCTTTTAAAAAGCATAAAAAAGGACATGAAAAAAGAGAGACAATATATCTCCCTAAAGTCCAATATTATATTTTTAATCTACCTATATCAGTTCATATTGATCTAGATATTAAAACAATTATATAGGTCAACATAGAAGACTTAGGTAAAAACACATCCCCAAAAACACTCATTTTTACCAAAGAAAAAACCTACAAAATTGTAAGTTTTTATATCATCTTCTAATTGTCATATATTACCATATATAGCACATTTTTTTAGGACATGCAATGGCACGCTTTTGAAAAATCTAATACTAAAATGGCATCAATCCCTTATAAATAAAGGAAAAAATAGATAAAAATTTTTTTCGAAAAATTTTAATATAAATCAAATTTTATATAAAACTATACCAAATGATTTATACATTATAAAAGAGAGAAATCTAGTTAAATTTTCTCTCTCATTATAATTTATCTATATTACCATAATAACACATTTTAAGCGGAAGGTAAACGGAAAACCAAAAATTTATGGCACTCGTTTTTCCCTTTATTTATAAGGCTTTGTAGAAATTTTCAAAAATTATTTTTCCATACTTTTTTAAAAATCAAAAAATTACTTTTAAAAAGTGGCCATGAAAATGCATAAAACTTTTACTATATATCTCTATCATCGTACAATCTTAAATAGCCATCTATTCGAATTCTTTCTTCTATATATTTTTTGTCAGTAATTATAAAATTTAATAACTTATTAACAAATAATTTTTCTAGTTTTCTACAGTAGTCC
>CAJUKM010000015.1 GCA_910587535.1 uncultured Bacilli bacterium | reverse complement strand
ATTGAGATTAGTAGATAAAGATTTTTTCAATGATTTTAGCAATAAACAATTAAAAGATATGTTAGATGAATTTTATGATAAATTATGTTTCTTTACTCATAGCACTTTAATAGTGAATGCTATGGTAGAGTTAAGTAAAGAGAATCGCACTTCATTATATGTGTTTGCTTTAAAGCAAAATGCGTATTTTGTGGAATTATTATTATATCTTTGTTTAAAATATTTAGATAAATCTACTAATGAACCTATAGATATAAACTATATTGTTCTTGGATGGTTTGTTATTATATCTGATATCAATAAAGAAGATATTACAAATGAAAGTGTAGATATGATAAAAGAATTGTTATATGTAGACATTAATGTAAATTATTTAGACAAAAATAAAGATATAGTAGAGTTTGCTACAGATGAATTAAAACAATTACAGGAATTTATTAACTCAAATCCAATTGGAGTAATTAATGTATTAAAGGAACTTATGAAATAAAAATGCAGTAATCAATGAGAGAGCTAACCTTGTGGTGCCGAAGGAGCGGAAGTTATATATTCTCTCAGAAATAGCGATACACTTTCAGAAAAGATTTTAAACAGTTTAGCACAGGAAGGACAAATCATTAGAAAAAATTATCAACGCCGTCTTCCTAGTGATCCTTCTAAGGATTACTACTATGTTTTAAGGGACACACCTAATACTGAAGCAGTCA
This sequence comes from uncultured Bacilli bacterium, assembly GCA_910587535.1. Taxonomy (GTDB): domain Bacteria; phylum Bacillota_I; class Bacilli_A; order RF39; family UBA660; genus RUG11867. The sequence goes on along the minus strand of CAJUKM010000015.1, from coordinate 27,617 downwards.
TCATAGAATACGGATTTCTAGATAACGCCAAAGATGCAGCTAAATTAAAAGCAAACTACAAAGATTATGCCGAGGCAGTAGTAAGAGCAGTAATGGAATATAAAGGTCTAAACTATACTCCACCAGCTGGAAGTAAGACAGAATATTATACGGTTAAATCGGGTGATACCCTTTGGACGATCGCCAAAAAGCATGGCCTTTCAGTAGACGAACTTAAAGCGCTCAACAATCTGACGACAAACTCATTATCGATCGGGCAAACACTAAAAGTGACAAAAGGAAGCTCTAAACCAGTTGAACCTAGTAATAACAATTACTATATCGTAAAAGCTGGAGATTCTCTGTATGCCATTGCACAAAAACACAACACTACTGTAGATGAGCTTAAAAAGCTAAACAATTTAACAAACAATAATCTATCTATAGGACAAAAATTGCTCATACCAACAACTACAAATGTTCCATCTGGAAACGATAACGTTTATACAGTCAAGGCCGGAGATTCATTATATGCGATCGCAAATAGATACGGCACGACTGTAGACGCAATTAAACGTGCAAACAATCTTTCTTCAAACAATCTCTCTATAGGCCAAAGGCTGATCATTCCAACAACGACCCAATATAAAACCTACGTAGTTGTACCAGGTGATACGTTATATGGTATATCGCTTAAAAATGGTACGACAGTAGACAAAATAAAATCATTAAACAACCTAAATAGTAATACTTTATCTATCGGACAAAAGCTTCTCATTCCATAAAAACTTCGTTTTCTAAATGAAGTTTTTTTCTGCAAATTTTAACATTTGAAAAACATCTTTTCTGGTTTACACAAATATAAACTCATGTTATAATGATGTCGGTGATAAAAATGGCTAATGATACTAAGAAAAAAGAAAAAAAGGACACAGCAAACACTACTAAAAAGAAAACGACTACCACTACTAAAAATACGACTAAAAAAGTTGAGACTGCAAAAAAACAACCGACTAAGACAAAAGCAGAAGCTACTAAATCTGTTAAAACTACATTAAAAAAAGAAACAGCGAAGCAAGTTCCTAAAACTAATCAAAAAGCTTCGAGCAAAAAAGCAGTAACTGAAACAAAAGCATCTGCAACTAAAAGTAAGTCTACTGTAAAGCCGAAAACTGCGACAACTAAACCAGCCAAAAAAACTGGAGAGACAAATACTAATAAAAAATCTTCTACTAAAACTGCTACAGCTAAAACATCTACAAATAACAAAAAAGAAGAGACGGTCAAAAAAAGTACGAACAAAAAGACTAACAATACTACAACTGCTAAGAAAAAAACTGAGACTGCTAAAAAGAAAAATAATACGAGAATAATTGAGGAAATAGTCGATGTCAAATCGGTTACGCCAGAATTAGTAAAAGAATTGCATGTCAATGAAGACACTTTTAGTGATAAAGTCCTAGAAATAACACCAAAGAGACCAAAAGATGATGAATATGAATCTCCAAAAACTATTTTAGGATCAGAACTTCCAGAAGGAAGAACTAAAGAAGAAAAAAGAACTCGTAGGAAGTACTACTTAAGAGATGCATTAATATTTGCTATAATAATTCCTATTTTGGATTATTTATTGATGTTGTATGTCGATGCTTATAAGCCTCTTTTGATCACGAATAGCATGTCTGTTAACTACGTGATATCACTAGGAATAGATTTTGTTCTAATATTTATAACTACTTATATTTTTGGTTATATCTTCGGAGAAATATCGGTTAAAAAAAAGAATAAATAATTTTTACGATTCTGTACACCATAAATATAGGTGACATATGAAAACGACAATTAAGATTATGAGAAGTGTATCTACTTCTCTTTTATTTTTACTAATTACAATTTTGATAATGCTACAGTTCATTTTTACAGTAGTGAGAATAAACACTAGAAATATTTCCGATTTGATAGATCGAGAGACTTTATTGGAAAATATTTTAGACGAAAAAATAGAAGATGAACAGATCAAAAATCTCGCACTAGACTATACAGAAGACTACTTAAACTATGTCTTTTATAAGAGAAGCTATCCGAGCATTCAAAACGTAGATTTTTCTTCACTTGAGGAATCTCAAATCACACCAGCAAGGGAGTATATAAATACACTAAAAGATAAAATCGATCTGGAGTATGAGACTATAGTCAAAATGAGAAACATCAACTTTTTTCTATCGAACGGAGCTATTTATCTGATCATAAATACCGGCATCTTCTTTCTATTTATAGCTTTGACATTGACGAGAGGTAACTTAAAAAACAGCTTTAAACTGTTTTCAATCTCTCTGATAGTAGCGGGAATAATAACCGTCCTAGCGTTCATTATTTTCAAAATAAATCTTACACATATTTTCGGGTTCTCTTTATATAACATGATAGAAGAAATACTAAACGAATCGTTTACTAAAAGCACATATACTCTCACTTTTTCATATATCCTAGTCGGGTTGATCATATTTTTTAGCATCTACTTTTACGAATACTTTCCTAAGAAAAAGCGACTTAAATCATAAATTCACTATTTTTATACTAATTTCCTTTCAAACAAATATAATTAAGATGAAAGGAAGTTTTTATGAAAAAGTTTAAGTTTTTATTAGTAGTACTTACTCTTACATTTTTGTGTGGTTGTGGTAAAACTAAATCATCAAACGTAATAGAAAAATTTAAAGATAAAATAAACAGCACGAAGAGCTACCAAGTCGAAGGAACGATGGAAATCGTAAGCAATGAAGAGACGTTTACTTATGATGTCAATGTCGATTATAAATATGACGAATTCTATAAAGTAACACTAGTAAACAAGACTAACGATCATGAGCAAGTCATCTTAAAAGACGGCGAATCAGTGTACGTAGTTACACCAGCTTTAAACAAAAGTTTTAAATTCCAAAGTGAATGGCCAGAAAACAGTAGTCAAAGCTATCTTTTGAAGTCGTTGATAAAAGACATCGAAAAAACTGAAGAACCTCAGATAGATGAGAATGAAGAATACTACATCGTCAACGCCAACGTCAATTATCCGAACAATGCTAGCTTAAAAACAGAAAAAATATACTTCGATAAAAATGGAGAACTAAAAGAAGTTCAAGTACTTAACAAAGATGGAAATGCCATAATAAGGATGAAATTCAATTCGATAAAATACTCTGTAAAATTCGACGATGACAACTTCAATTTAGATTCCTTAATAACGAGTTGCGATGAAGATTCTAGTTGCAAAGACGACTCAAAAGAATCAAGCGTCTTAAACGACATAGTATATCCACTATACCTGCCAGCAGATACTCACCTTTCTACAAAAGACAAAGTAGAAACCGATTCAGGTGATAGAATAATTATGACCTATGCCGGAGCAAAACCTTTTATGATAATCGAAGAATCTGCGAAAGCTAGTAAAGATATGGAAATTACAAGTGTCTATGGAGATCCACTCATGTTAAGTAGTGCCGTTGCGGCATCAGGAACTAATTCTCTAGAATGGCAAAGTAACAACATGTCCTACTACATAACGAGTTCTTATCTCACCCAAGAAGAGATGATGACTATTGCTGAATCCCTCAATGCAGCATCTGTTGTAGATATAACAAACGATAAATAAAAACTTAAAATATATCGCTCTTGTCGATATATTTTTTTGAAAAATTACGAGACAACTTTCAAGGAATAGATCACAACCTTAAAAGTTTTGCTGTTTACATTTGAGTGCAAATAATATATAATAAGTCTAGAAATGGAGTTGGTGGAAAGTGATATTAAAAAAGCCTTATGCATTCTTGATTAAGAACTTTAGACTTATACATTTGATACTCACTATATTCATCGGATATTTACTATTTAGAAGTTATAATCTCTACAGTTTTTTCTCTAGATATGTATCTAACGTCTACGCGACTCTCTCAGATGCAGTACCGAGTAACTACATAACTGTATTCATGTTTCTCGTATCTGTGATAATCATAGTATTCTCACTGGCGATGTTCTTCTTGATGAAAAAGAAAGACAAGCCTAAAAACCTATACGTCGGATTGAGTATCTACTACATACTATACTTCATCGGATTAATCGTATATTTCGTACTCTTTAAATCGATGGAGACAACTCAGATGACCATAAGGAATGCGATGATCGTAAGAGATATAACTCTGATCTTCTCGCTTCCACAATTCCCACTTTTGATTTTAAGCTTGATAAGAGCAGTCGGATTCGACATAAAAAGATTTAACTTCTCTAAAGATTTAAAAGAACTCGACATAAACGAAGAAGACAACGAAGAGTTCGAATTCGTCTTTGGAGTAGACTCGTACAAATATGCTAGATATCTAAGAAGAAGAGTTCGTGAATTTAAATATTATATACTAGAGAACAAGTTTATGTTCACGATACTGATGGGACTTACGTGTGCAGTCTTACTGATACTCACGATCTTAAACTTCACGGTGTACAATAGAACTTATGGAAAAAATCAGAAGGTCGGTGCAAACAACCTGACATTACAAGTCAACAACTCCTATCTTACCGATGTCGACTACAGTGGAAATACTATTTCAGAGGGAAAATACTTCCTGATAGTAAACATAGATTTCACAAATAAGAGTGGCTTATCTACCGTACTAGACTTATCCAATTATGAACTTATGGCAAAAAGCGGAGCAATAAAACCTACGTTGACGCGCAACAATTACTTTGTCGACTTCGGAGCAGGGTATTCCAAGGAAAAAATAGAATCTGGCAAAAGCTATAATTATATACTCGTCTATGAAATGGAAAAGAAAGATATAGCAAAAAAATATACATTGAGGATAACAGATGAGATAGAATACAAAGCTGGAACGCTCAATGCCAAATACAAAAATATATCCTTAAAGCCACAAGAATACTATTCTCAAGAAACCGTCGGAACGTACAAAATAGGAGACAACATGACATTCTATGATTCGATTCTCGGCAATTCTTCGCTTAAAGTAGACTCATATGACTTCATGTCGAAATACGTATACAAATACGAAGCTTGTATTAGAAATAATTGTTCAGACATGACAGACGTTGTGACAGCAGACAGTGCAAAAGCAAAAAAACTTCTAGTTTTGAATGGAAATTTAGTCTTAGATAAAAATTCTACTTTTTCTAAAAACTTGAAGACTGGTATGTCGTTCTTCGATGCTTTTGTCCAGATAAAGTACGACGACAAAATTGCACCAGTGACTAACTCAACGCCTAAGTCTATTACAGATAAATACATTCTACAAATAGATGAAAACGTCTTAAAAGCAAAAAAAGTAGACCTGATATTGACGATTAGGAACAAAAAATACGTGCTCAATATGAAATAAAAGACAACGAAAAAATCCGAAAATTATTCGGATTTTTTTAATTCTTTAAATCGCTTGGTCTATATACTATCTTTTCATTAAACTCTACATAATCGAGATAGATCATTGGAATCAAAAACCATCTTCCATCATCGGCACTCATGACTAAGTGATCTCTACCAGCTTGTTCAATTTTACCGTCGAATATCTTATCCTTCCAATTTAACGAATCAGGAAAAGAAACATAAGCTTTAGCTTTACGACCCTTATTTAATCTCAAAATGTTTTCGATATAACTCTGTTCCATCGGTAGATTTGGAAGATTATTCTCTTCTGGGTCGATTGTCACTATATTTGACGTATAGTTATTTACTGGTGGCATCTCTGGCTCAGCCCCTGGAAATGTAGGGTTTTGATAATATGCTCCGTTCATAAAATTCACCTCAATAAAATAATATTCATGAAGCTTCCAAAATAAGACTTATTTTTCAACTGCTATCTAATAAAATTATAACAGAAAGGAAGAATATCATGAACAACAACTATAACTTAGAGGTTAAAAAAATATTAAAAGAAGCCGAAAACGAAATGTTTGAACTAAACCATCCGTATGTCGGAAGTGAACATATGCTATTAGGTATATTAAAAATAAGTACTGATCTAAAGGAACTTCTTGCGAGTTATGATTTGACTTACGAAAAATTTAAAAGAGAACTTATCACAATAGTAGGATCGTCACATAAGAAAAGTGAACTAGCTTTATATACTCCACTACTAAAAAGGATAATTGCCGATGCAACCGAAGAAGCAGCAGAAAATAATAATGGAACTGTAATACCAGAACACTTACTTTTGGGAATGCTAGAAGAAGGGGAAGGAGTAGGAATTAGAATCCTTCTCAATATGGATATAAATATAGAAGGAATTTATAACGATCTCGTAAAAAACAGTTCCAACAAAAAAGGAAAAAGCTCTATATTACTCGAAATAGGTAAACAGATGATGCCAGATAGAAAAGAGAAAATATACAAAAGAGAAAAAGAGATCGAAAATTTGATAGAGATATTGCTCAGAAAGAACAAAAATAATCCACTATTACTGGGAGAGGCAGGTGTCGGAAAGACTGCAATAGTCGAAGAATTAGCGCGAAGAATAGAAGATGGTGATATACCAGACACCCTAGCTAATCACAAGATAATAGAGCTCGACACTGGAAGTCTGATCTCGGGGACGAGATACAGAGGAGAATTCGAAGATAGACTGAATAAAATAATAAAAGAAGCAGTAAGTGATAAAAATGTAATACTATTCATAGATGAGATACATACCTTAGTAAACTGTGGCGGGGCAGAAGGCGCCATCGATGCTGCAAACATATTAAAACCATATCTGGCTAGAGGATCTCTTAAAGTAATAGGAGCGACTACTCTAAAAGAATACAAAATGACGATATACAAAGATAAAGCTTTGGATCGACGATTCCAGATAATAAATGTCGAAGAACCGTCTATAGAAGACACTGAATATATTCTTAAAAACATCAAAAACAATTATGAGGATCACCATCACGTCTCGATAACGGAAAAAGACATAAAATGCATTTTAAAATACGCAAATAAATACATCCACAACAGGTACAACCCAGACAAATCGATAGACATACTAGATTCGGTATGTGCTCATGCCCAACTCAACAAACCGAATAATAAACAGACACTAATAGATCTCATGAACAAAAAAAATGAGTATTTAAACGACAAAAAATATAAAAATGCACTCGAAGTAGAATTAGAGATTAAGAAACTAAAAGAAAACGAAATCAAAGTAGCTATCACTGAAGAAGACATAATAAAAGTAGTAGAAAAAAGGGCAAACATTCCTATTTTAGAAAAATTCAAAGAAAAATTAGAAAGTCTTCCAAGTATTTTGAAAGAAACTGTTGTCGGTCAAAATGAACAGATTGAGGAAATTTGCCAAACATTAAAAGAAAAATATCTATTTGAACTGAATAAACCGTTATCCATTTGGATAGAAGGAACTGTTGGTACGGGAAAGACGATGCTTGCAAAGGAAATAGCAAGAAACCTTTTCGGCGAAAGAAATTTTCTTAGATTAGACATGAGTGAACTAAGTGGTGAAGGATCTATAAACAAACTTTTAGGAACTACTCAAGGCTATGTCGGCTATGAGGACGAATGCCTACTCGGTACGATAAAAGACTATCCTTACTCTATAATACTCTTAGACGGCATAGAAAAAGCTTCTCCTAAAGTTCTTAATCTTTTTAAAGAGATCGTCGAAAATGGAAAGATTAGAAATGGTAAGGGAGAAGAAATGCACTTCGAAAATTCGACTGTCATCTTCACTACGACGCTCAATAATTCTGCAAATATCGGATTTAATCGTGTCGCCAAAAAAGACAAACCGGAAGATGTTAACCCTCTAAAAAAGATTGCCGATAAGACGATTACGCTTTCTAATATAGATTTAGATACAGCAAAAAAATATCTTATGACACAAAAAGAGATAGAGCTTTCATTAAAAGAAGCCGATACCATTTTAAAAAATGTCGACTTGCAAGCTTCTGGAATGAGAGGTTTAATTAAAGTGATAAACAGATATAAAATCGACAAAATGCTCGCAAAAGTGTAGTAAATATAACCACTACTGTGATAGAATTAAAGTGGAGGAACAATTATGAAAATATATAATACATTGACTCACAAAATAGAAGAATTCATACCACATACGCCAGAGGTCGTAAAAATGTATACATGTGGTCCCACAGTCTATCACTACGCTCATATAGGAAATTTGCGTACATATATCATGGAAGACGTTTTAGAAAAAACGTTAAAATACGTTGGATACTATGTTCAACGCGTTATGAACATTACTGATGTAGGACATTTAACTAGTGACTCAGATTCAGGAACGGACAAGATGGTCGACAGTGCGATCAAAGAAAAAAAATCTGTTTTAGAAATAGCAGAATACTATACGAAAGCTTTCTTTGACGACTGCAAAAGACTAAACATCAGAAAACCTGACGTCGTGAGCAAAGCGACCGAAAATGTGGATTTTTATATCGAAATAATCGTAAAACTGATAAAAGACGGATTTGCCTATGAATCGAACGGAAATATCTACTTCGATATTACGAAATTGGAAGATTACTACAAGCTTACTAACCACCAAATAGACGATATGGTTGTCGGTGTTCGTGAAGGAGTAGAAGAAGATTCGGGTAAAAAGAATCAGGGCGACTTCGTTTTATGGTTTACTAAAAGTAAATTTCAAGATCAAGAATTAAAATGGAACAGTCCTTTTGGAGTAGGTTATCCCGGTTGGCACATCGAATGTACTGGAATATCCATCAAAAATTTAGGAGAATTTTTAGACATCCATTGTGGTGGAGTAGACAATATTTTTCCACACCATACGAATGAAATAGCTCAATCTGAAAGTTTTCTCGGCCATAAATGGTGTAACTATTGGGTTCACGGAGAACACCTAAATGTCAAAGATGCCAAGATGAGTAAAAGCAAAGGCAATATTTTAACGGTATCTGTATTAGAAGAAGAAGGTTATAACCCTCTATCATATAGATATATGTGCTTAAATAGTCATTATAGAAAGATCTTAGAATTCTCTTTTGAATCTCTAAAATCTAGTGAAAATGCTTATCTCAAATTGTTAAATAGGATTTCTATGATTAAAACTGAAGGCGATTTTCAAGATGCAGCATACAAAGACTATAACGATAAGTTCATGGAAGCCCTAAAAGACGACATGAATACTGCAAATGCTATGACAGTACTATATGACGTTTTAAAAGATGAAACGTTGAATGGAAAGACAAAACTCGATTTGATAAGAAGTTTTGATAAAGTACTCGGCTTAAATCTGATAAGTGAACTACACGAATCTGTTCATCCGCAACACGAAGAAATACTAGCGCTCATTGACAGACGTGCCGAATTAAAAAAAGAACATAAATTTACTGAGGCAGACGGTATCAGAGAAGAACTTTTAGAAAGAGGAATAGAACTGATCGACACTAGAGAAGGAACTATTTACAAAATAAGAGAAGTCGAATAAACTTTTACTCAACGCGAATATTTAAATATTCGCTTTTTATTTGGCAAAAATCCAGAAAAACCTTGATATTTTTGACCATTTATATTATTATCTTTAGGTACGAAAGAAGTGGAAGAGATGGATAAAATTATAAACATTGCGGTTGTCGCACACGTCGATGCCGGAAAGAGTACGCTAGTCGATGCTCTTTTAAATCAAAACGGGGTATTCAGAGCAAACGAAGAAGTTGCAGATTGTGTCATGGACAGTAACGATCTCGAAAGAGAAAGAGGTATCACGATATATTCCAAAAACTGTTCTATCAAATATAAAGACTATAAAATCAATATCGTGGATACGCCGGGACATGCCGACTTTTCAAGCGAAGTAGAGCGTGTTATCAGAACTGTAGATACAGTAGTTTTAATCGTAGATGCAGCAGAAGGACCAATGCCACAGACGAGATTCGTCTTAAAAAAAGCCCTAGAGCAAAATTTAAGACCTATCCTATTTATAAATAAAATAGATAAAAAAGACGCTAGACCAGAAGCAGTAGTAGATATGACTTTCGATCTTTTCTGTGAATTAAATGCTAGCGATGAACAATTAGAGTTCCCTATAGTATATGGTACTGCAAGAGATGGAATAGCAAAATTATCTTTAGAGGACTCCTCAGATTCCATTGCGCCACTTTTAGAAACCGTTCTAAAACAATGTGAACCTTATAAAGGTAGTGAAAGCGATCCACTTCAATTACAGATTTCCAATTTAGACTATGATGAATATATAGGAAGACTTGGGGTCGGAAGAATTACAAAAGGAAAAATCAAAAGTGGTGAGACAGTTACACTAGTTAAAAATGACGGAGAGGTTACAAACTTTAGAATCTCAAAACTTTTTGTCGAAGAAGGAATAAAGAGAGTCGAAAAACAAGAAGCATTTTATGGAGATATCGTTACAATCGCAGGATGTGCCCACATTTCTATAGGTGATACTGTCTGCGCTTCGAATGCAGTAGAACCACTTCCTCCAATCGAGATAGAAAAACCGACTTTGAGCATGAACTTCTTAGTAAATGGAGGTCCATTTGCAGGTCAAAGTGGAAAATTCTTGACTACGCGTCACATAAGAGAACGCTTAGAACGTGAATTAGAGACTAATGTCGGATTAGAAATAGAAGAGATGTCTGGATCTGACGGATTTAAAGTAAGTGGAAGAGGAGAATTACACCTTTCAGTATTATTGGAAAACATGAGAAGAGAAGGTTATGAACTTTGTGTCAGTAAACCTCAAGTACTATTCCAAGAGATAGACGGAAAGAAATACGAACCGTTCGAAACGGTAATAGTTAACTGTCCAAACGACTATGCTAGTACAGTAATAAGCGATTTACAGGAGCGAAAAGGGTTGTTACTACTGATGAGCAGTGACTCTGAAAACTTTACCCATCTAGAGTTTTCTGCGCCTACTCGAGGCCTTATCGGTTATAGAAGTGCATTCATCACAAATACCAAGGGTGAAGGTACTATGATCAGAAGTTTCGATGAGTATAAACCTTATGCCGGTTCCATGACGACGAGAAAAAATGGAGTGCTAGTCAGCATGGAAACAGGCAAGACTTTAGGTTACTCCCTATTTAACCTTCAAGAAAGAGGAACTTTGATAGTGGGACCTCAGACAGACGTCTATGTAGGAATGATCATAGGTATACACAATAGAGATAACGATTTGAACGTCAATCCTTGTAAAAATAAAGAAATGTCTAATACGCGAAGCAAATCTGCCGATGAGGCAATCGCGCTAGTCACTCCTAGAACGTTCTCTCTAGAAGAAGCATTAGAATTCATAGAAGAAGACGAATACGTAGAAGTTACACCAGACGCTATTAGACTTAGAAAAGCTATTCTAGATCCAAAAGACAGATATAGAATGACAAAATGATGTAAAGCATATATATTATTTTCCTAAAATTTGGTATACTAATAATGTAACTTAGAAAAATAGGAGGAAAATATACATGGAAAAACAGATAGAAGAAATGCTAGGAGAACATAAAGAGTTCATGAGATATAATCCTACAGAGATTTATAGAATGGCTGAGGTATTAGATTTTGGTCCTCAAGAAGTTCTCGAGATATTGGAAGATCCATCTGCACCAGTTGAATACGTTACTTATCTATATTACGCTATGGAAGCAGTTAAAGTTAGAATACGTGAAGAAGCTCAAGAAAAAGTTGGAGCAGGCAAACAAAGGTAAAAAAGGGACTAATCCCTTTTTTCTTTGCCTTGAATTACACCATTTTCCTTAAAAAACTTCTCGATATCGTTTAGAAGTTTGAACTTCCCAAGTAACCATCTAGGCTCTACTAACTTTTTATTATTTGGACCGCTTACCAGCCTATGAACTACGATTTCTTTATCTAACAAATTTATCTGTTTACCCAAAATTTCGATGTATTGTTCCTTACTGAGAAGTGAAAATTGCAACTTTTTATATAGATTTTCTAAAACGGTACCCTCTTCGATATAAAGCATATGAAATTTGATTCCATCTACTTTTAACCAGTTTAAATATTTAATCGTCTCTAACATCATTTTTTCTGTTTCAAAAGGCAATCCATTTATAATGTGTGCGACTATTTCTATATTTCTCTTTTTTAATTCTTGCACGCATTTTGTAAAATCATCTCTCGTGTGTCCTCTATTTATAAATTCGAGAGTTGTATCGAATGAAGATTGAAGACCTAATTCTATCGTCAAATACGTCCTAGAATTTAATTCCTCCAAATAGTCGTATATCTCTTCACTAAAAGCATCACACCTAGTTGCAATAGAAAGACCTACGACACCATCAAAATTTAGCACTTTCTCATAGATATCTTTTAAAGTATCAAGTGAAGCGTATGTATTCGTATTAGCTTCAAAAAAAGCGACATACTTTGCATCCCTCCACTTCCTATGTAACTGACTTTTTATCGATTCGAACTGATTTTCTAAACTATCTTTGTAGTGTCCGATATTCGTCGAGCCACTACAGAATATACAACCACCACGTCCTTTTGATCCGTCCTTGTTCGGACAAGAAAAACCGGCATCTAAGCTTACTTTAAAAACTTTTGTTCCAAACTTTTTTCTATAAAAACTATCTAAACTATAATAACACTTTTCTTCCATTAAAGATCACTCTTTATTAATTTTAACATGGTATTGTAAAATTTGTGTAAAAAATTGTCTGTTTTATTGCATAAAAAATGAGGTTTTTGTATTATTAAGATAATGGAGAGTGATTATATGATTTATCCTTCGATAGACAGACTTTTAAACATTGTTAGTTCAAAATACGAACTTGTACACATTATATCTCAAAGAAGTAAACAGATGCACACCTACAAAAATTACCAGATAAGAGAAAAAGATTATAAAAGTTCAAAAAATATCGGACGCGCTATGGAAGAATTAGAAAAAGGATTGATTAAAGTTACAAATAACAACAATTAGTCAAAAAAACTTGATTATCTCTATACTATATGATAGAATAATCATGTTCTTGGGGGATTAGCTCAGCTGGCTAGAGCACCTGCCCTGCACGCAGGGGGTCGCGGGTTCGAATCCCACATCCTCCACCAAATAGAACAAATACCCGTTTTTACGGGTTTTTAATTTAAATATTCAATGTAAGAATTACGTACCTGTTTTAAAATTAGTTGAAATGGGTGTAGGTTTAAATCCTAAAAAATATGTTTCAAAAAGCGGTAAGGTTTTCAGATGTAAAAAACTCGCGGATTATAAAGGAGACGTTGACTACGTTTATGATACTCTCGATGACATAACTGACGAAGAATATCATTATGCAATTAAAACGGGGTTTTTTTCGACGAGAGAAACTTTAATGGGGTACTATAAATTAGAAGAATCATTATCTACTGGATATTATATCGATATTGAGGATGATGAAGAAATAAGAGCTTGCGATGAAGCATTTAATTATGCCAGTAAAACTTATTTAAATAGTCCAAATCATACGAGATTTAACAGTGAAATAGAAGCGCTCTATGATGAAATAATTAGAGCCGTTATAGCACAAGATGTACCGATTAAACAATTATTAACAGCCTTGTGGAAAAACGAATTATTGAGAAGTGGAAGCTTTACTTCAGATTATGTACTTCGAAATAAAAATAACATCCTCATCTGTGGTCCAACGGGTACTGGTAAAACTGAAGTAATAAGAAGAATTGCTAAATACCAAGATGTGCCGATGATAATAGAAGACGCTACGAGATATACCGAAGCAGGATATACTGGTTCCAATGTCGAAGAAATGCTACACAATCTTTATCTAAAAGCTGATAAGGACGTAAAAGAAGCTGAAAACGGTATCATAGTAATAGATGAAATAGATAAGCTAGCTGAAGCTGAAAAAGGAGATCAAAGTGTCTCAAGAGGTAGTGTTCAAGAATCTTTATTAAAATTAATCGAAGGCGGAAATATAACTACAAAGTTAGATAGAGACGATGCAGATAGTAGATTTGAGATCAATACTTCTAAAATTACATTTATTGGAATTGGTGCATTTACAGGTATCAAACCGAGCAACAATTATAAACTCGTGCCTAATGATTTTGTAAGCTATGGAATGCTCCCAGAACTAATGGGTAGATTGCCAAAAATAATACAGTTCAGTCCACTTGATGAAAAAGATTTAGCAAGAATATTGACGAGTTCAACTATAAGCCCTCTTTTAGATCAAAAGATTTTTTATGGCAGATTAGGAATTGATCTTAAATATGATGATGATTTTATTCAATATGCCGCTAAGAGAGCAAAAGAATTAGATTGCGGAGCACGATCTTTAAAAAATACCATAGAAGAGTCTCTAGATGAACAAACATTTGATGTTCTCGCTGGTAAAACAAAAACACTAGTACTTAGAAAACCATTATAAAAGACGTAAAATGTAATCAGCGTCTTTTTAATTTTAATACTACAATCTATATTGTTAATACTATTTTATCAGATCATATTTTTAACAAAGATAATAAAAACTTATATCATATCTAAATAAGTAAAGAAAAGAATATTAAAGTCTATTATCTTTATCACGACAAAAAACTATTTACGCTTTTTATATTAAGTCTTCATATGGTAAAATATTTATAGGTGTAAAAATGAATATTTATAAGATACTAAACGAAATGACACTTTATATAGATGAAAACATTGAAGGCATTATAGACTATGAAACATTAGCAAAAATGATGGGAACTAATCGATATACGATGCAAAGAGTATTTTCTGTAATTGCAGGTATACCATTGGCAGAGTATATAAGAAAGAGAAAACTCTCGCTAGCTGCCCACGATTTCATGACCGATGACATGAAAGTACTTGATGTTGCAATAAAATATGGATATGAAAGTTCCACATCGTTTTCTAGAGCATTTGAACTATTTCATGGAATAAAACCGAGTGACTTAAAAAATAACAAAAAAATAAAAGAATTTCCGAGAATTATATTCGATGAAAGAATCGCCACAAAAAAAGAGATGGAATATTCGATAATCGAGCTTCCAACTTTAAAATTATATGGTCTAAGCGTAACAACAGACAAAAATAGTATTGGAAACGACGCACCTGATTTCTTTAAAAAGATCGAAAACCGATATTACTCAAAATATGGTAAAGTTAAATATGCCATGACTACTTATGATGACACAATTCGCTATAAGTGTAATAAATATTACTGTATGTACGACATAGAAATACCTGGTTTTGAAGAAATCGCGATTGAAAAATCTCGCTATTTGAGATTTACTATTCAATCTCAGAGTGCTAAAGAAATACAAGAACTTACAGCTGAATTTTATAGAGATTTCTTTCCTAGCTGTAAATATGACCTAAAACCAGATATGGAATTAGAATACTATTACGAAGACAAAACTGATTTATTGATTCCTATTTACTGACTTTTTTGATCATCAAAATGTCAGTTTTTTTAAAAGTTAAAGTGTTATTATTTTATTCAGAGGGGAGACTTATCATAATGTGCACAACTGAATTATGCTTTATAAAAAAAAATATAACTGAGATCGATTGGCAAAATTTTATAGAGAAAATATCAACTTACAATGGAATATTTAAGTCTTGGAAGATAACTATTACATTCGATTATAACAAAGTCAATTATTTTATAAATACTCTTTGTTCTCTTCCCGCAAGTATAAATGAAATAGATTTTCTTATGCTTAAAAAAACTGACACGATCGAAAATCCAAAAGCACACGTAATTAAACCACTCTTTTTAAATATCGGATGCAATGCTATAGATATTAAAAATCATTTCGATTTTAAGGTAGACGAAAAAATCTTATTTATAGAAATTAAACTAAAAAAATTAGGAGATAATAAAATAATAAATCGTATTACAGTCTATACCTTAAAAAATGGTCGAATTACAAAATATTTTCTGCTATTAGGAATACCATCTTACGTTTTAAAAATAAACTTTGAAAGCAATTTTGATCTTTGCTATAAGACCGCTCCAAAATATTTGGATATGAGTAAGAATCTATACTTGTTAAACTCTAACGTTATAAATTCGATACTTTCAGTAGATGCTTTCCCATATATTCAAGGTGATTTCTACTTATCTCAAAGAGATATCGATTTTGGAAAACATTCCCTCGTACTAGGTTCTAGTGGCTGTGGAAAATCTAAATTTTTAAGTTTACTTATAAAAAACATTTATACTAGTGTCGAATTTAAGGATCGCTACAAAGTAGTCGTAATCGATCCACATGCTGCACTAGAAGATGACATCGGAGGCCTAGGAGAGGTAATCGATTTTACATCGATGGAAAATAGTATAGATCTTTTTTCGAACGATAACGATGAGACGATTATATCGGTAGAACTTTTATTAGACATCTTTAAAAGCCTAATACCTAATAGTTACAACTCGAAATTAGAAAGAGTACTCCGACATTCACTATATCTCCTTTTGAGTAAAAACGTCTTCGATTTTAAAAACCTACGTAACCTTTTATTAGATGTCGATTTTAGACATGCTTTGATAAAAACGGGAGAAGATTCACTACCAAAAAGCATAGTCGAATTTTTTCTCGCTGAGTTTAACGAAATCAAAACGCGTTCATATACTGAAGCTATATCACCTATAATAGCGTTTATAGACGAAATGGAAATGATACCTGTTTTCAATGAAGAAAAGTGTAATATAAGCTTAAGAAGTGTTATAAACAACAATTTCCTAACATGTTTTTCATTAGATCGCACAAAATTAGGCGATAAAGTTACAAAGACTTTATCAGGGCTAATCATGCAACAGATGATGACCTTAGTTCAAGCACACTCATTTGATCGTCATATAATTTTTATTATTGACGAAGTTGCTGTCGTTGAAAATCCTATTCTTGCACGCTTCTTATCGGAAGCTCGAAAGTACAACTTATCTTTAATCTTATCTGGTCAATACTTCGAAGGGATCGAAGAGTATTTACGAAAAGCTATCTTTGCGAATGTAATTAATTACTATATATTCAGAGTATCTAAAAGTGATGCTGAAATTTTGGTAAACGACATAGACATAAAAATACCGCTTGATAATTCAAAAGAACAGAAAGTCAAGTTACTAACCGACTTGCAAAATAGAGAATGTGTAGTGCGAATTAGCAGTAGAGAAAAACTCTTATCCGCCATAAAATGCAAAACTCTTAATTACGAGAGCGTTCCCAGAAAGAAAAAAAGTAGCGGTATAGCTAAAAATGATAACGAGGAGAAAAAAGAAGAGAAAGCATTTAAAGTATTCGACATAAACTCTAATGTCGATTTAAAGAGCATTTTGATGCTAAATTCGACTAGTAGAAAGGTGTTAAAAGATGAATGAAAATATAGCTGAAAAAATTATCGATAAAATATTTGTAAACGTGTTCGACCAACATTGTACTTTAAACACTATCGATATATTGGAAAAATATGCGTTCGATTTAAAACTTCCCAAAAAGGTTTATGATAGTACTACCAACGAAGAGACATGGGCAGATTCGATAAATAGCGGACGATACGTAACGCTTGCTAATATGGAAAAAAAAGACTCAAGTAGTGGATGGATGCTCGAATATCGAGATATAAATGGACTAGAGGATCTATTAAATATCTGGAATAAAATAAACTTGATGACCACTGAAAGAGTATATGATTCTATAGACGTAAGTCGAAGTGATACGATATATAGATGTGAAAAAGTATTTCATTCTACTGGTTGTAGCGATTCAAAAAATCTCGTCTTCTGTGACTCGTGCGGAAATAGTGAGTACCTTTTAGCATCTCAGCGCACAGGACATTCGAGTTTCTGTATTAGATGTGACGATTCCGTTAACTGCAGTAACTCCTATAATGTCATATGTTCTAACAAAATAATAAACTCTCTATTTATTCAGGACTGTTTCGATCTATATGAGTGTATGTTCTGTTCCCATATAGCGTCTAAAAAATACTGTATAGCAAATATGCAGTTTGAAGAAGAAGAATATTTTAATATTAAAAAAATGATAATAAATTGGATACTTAACTCTTGACAGTTTGATTAAAATATAACAAGTTGTAAAATTCCTACGTTAGTGATACAATTTAACGAGAAAGAAGAGAACTATGAAAAAACTATTATTATGCATTATTATACTTTTTTTCTTTGGGACTACCCAAGTTTATGCTAGTACACAAGCGTTAGATTTAAACGAGGTTTTAGAGCTCGCTGAGATAGAAAAAGATTATGACGATTATAAAGAAGATAAGAAACAAGTGACAATATATTTCTTCATGTCTAAAACTTGTGATCACTGTCACGAAGTTCTAAAATATATCAATAGCATAACCGAAGAATACGGTGAAAAGTTTAAAGTAAGAGCTTTCGAATGTAGCCTCAATGGAGACAACAATGCTCTTCATAGTGAAGTAGTCAAATTCTTAAAACTTAAAGATAAAGAAGGAAGATACAAGATGGGAGTTCCTCTTTTAATAATCGGTGAAAATACTTTTTATGGATTTGAAGAGAGCAATAAAGAAAAGATCATCACAGCGATAGAAAACGAATATAAAAAAGAGAAAAGATATGACTTATTTGATGCAATGGAAAAAAAAGAAGAAGAAAAGAATCCGAATGACGCTCTCTACATTTTAATTCCAGTTTTAGCGATAATCATCGTATATGTCTCTATAAAATTGTTCAAAAAAGAAAAGACTTCTTAATTGAAAGTCTTTTTCAGTCATCTAAAAATGTGATTTCAGGCATCTTTTGAAAATACATTTCTTCAAATTTTTCATTGTACTCGACATCGCCAAAGATTTCGGGCATTTCTTTTTTTAAAAGCAATAGAAAAGGTATCATTAATTGTTGTATAGATGGATGTGAATGATTATTAGCCCTAAGACTTAAAATATGTTTCCATTCTCTGATATTAGCAGTCATATTTATCTCAGCAGCTGTACCGTGAGGAAGAACAGTTCTCAATTGATCAGCACTTGCACCAGCTTCTGACATCTTTAAATATCCTTTCTCAATTTCTTCCATAGTTTTTTTCCAAGTTTCAAAAAGATCTGAATTTGGGTCAATGTTACAAGGCATTATTACTTTAAGTTGATTATCAAATTTATCTTTACCATAATTACAATATCTAGTCGATTCATTAGAAAAGGATGCAAGACGGTGTCTAGTTAAATCTTTATAAAATCCTATATCGCATGTACAACGGATAGTTATTTTTTCATGTTCTAAAATAGACTCATGTCCACGATTTATACAGTTAGTCAATAAAGTCTTATAACTATCTTCGGTTATTTTATCTTCCGAGCGATAGCAAGTTCGACAAGCTCTTTCGATTCTTTTCATTATTTTTTTTCCATCGAATCTCTCAACTTCAATTTTAGGTTCAATAAGTTTCATTCTATACTCCTCCTATAACTTATATGTATATTATAAAATCATTAGAAAAAATTCGCAATAAAAAAAACATAGTCAAATACTCAGTGTTATACTCTTAACTGTTTCTGATTCCTCGAGAAAAGATTTATATTCTTGACTAAATTTACCGATATGCTCGTCACACTCATATAATCTTTTCGCAGTTTTTAAATCGATATCATAAATCCCAAAGTATTCTCTTACATATGCCAAAAACATACAACAAGAAATACGATATAATTTCTTTGCTATCGTACAATCTAAGCCTAATTCTATTCTACCATTTAAATTCTTTTGTGCATCCACGAGTTCTTCATAACTCAAAATCAAATTTCTCATTTCAATTAATAAATCTCCAAATAAATTTTCGAGTATATTCTAACATAATATAGACACTTGCTCAAGGAAAAATATTTTTATATTAGAAAAATAAAAACAATTTGGTATAATAAAAAAGAAGGTGAAAGATATGAAAAACAGAATAGTTTTAATCGGATGTGGAAATGTTGGAATGAGTTATGCATATGCTCTCATGAATCAACATACATACGTGGATGAACTGATACTTATAGATATCAATAAAGAACGTATTGTTGGCGAAGCAATGGATTTGAACCATTGTTTAGCTTATAGTCCCTCTAGAGTAACTGTAAAAGTAGGAGAATATGAAGACTGTCAAAACGCTCGAATAGTCGTCATAGCAGCAGGCGCAAATCAAGAAGTGGGAGAAACTAGATTAGATTTAATCCATAAAAATAGCAAAATATTTAAAAATATCGTCGATTCAGTAATGGCATCGGGATTCAAAGGGATTTTCTTAATAGCGACAAACCCATTAGACATAATGACTTATCTAACTCTCAAATATTCTGCTGTCGATCCAAAAAGGGTTATCGGATCTGGAACGACATTAGACACTGCTAGACTTAGGTACTTAATAAGCGAGAAGATAGGAATATGTCCTAAAGATCTCCAAGCATTTGTAATTGGAGAACACGGAGACAGCGAATTTGTTGCCTGGAGTAATGCAAACGTAGCTCTAACTAATCTTGACGAATTCTTGTCCGATAAAGAAAAGAATAAAATAGAAGAAGAAGTTCGCAACTCTGCCTATGAAATAATCGAAAAAAAAGGTGCAACATACTATGGTATAGGAATGTGCCTTGTTAGGATTACTTCTGCCATATTAGAAGATAAAAATCTGATCTTGCCTGTATCCAGTTATGATAAAGAACATGATCTGTGCATTTCAACTCCCGCCGTAGTAAATTCAAGCGGTGTTGAAAACAAGATTTTTATTCCACTAGACGAAAGTGAGCAAATAAAACTTAAAGATTCCATAGCGACGATCAGAAATGCAATAGATGAGTTAAACTCAAAAAATAAATAATCGATATAATATTTTAATCGTTTAAAATTGCTTGATAAATTCTATTAAATTTTATAAAATAGCCGACGAAAAGGAAGATGACTTTATGATTACATTAAAAGATATAACGTTACACTCGTTCGCCTCAACTGAATCGTCGGTCATTCCGAGTTGGCAAAGAACCTTAGAGAACTATGGAGTTTATGACTGCCAGACACTATACGACTTAATGATGACTAGAAAATTAGAATTTCAAGAGCAAAAATTTTATAGCATTATAGCCACCGCTGCTAAATTGATGGGCGAGATGAATTCCAAAGATATAGATCCAGACGTTTACAGCTTTGAACAATATATAAGAGGTAAAGATGAAAAACTTTATCTACAATCTGATGCCATAACGACTGCAGATAGACTTCCAACACTTCGAATAGAAAGTATAGAGCCGACATATAAAAAGACAAGCAATCTCGATATAAGGACTATTAGATATTTACTAGGAAAAATAACTTTGGAAGGAAGAAACGGCATATATCTCCATTTTTCTCCAAGAACAAAGATCAAACAACAATGTATCAATGGATTAATAATGTATTATGAACACTTAGATAGAATAATAAAGACATTGCCAGAGGGTAGTACCTACAGAGGAGCACTTTTAGATAAAGATAGATTAGAAAAATATGCCATTGTTTCCAAAAACATTGCAGAAATTATACAATACTTGCTTGAGAATGGAGATACTTTTATTTGGGGCACATTCAGCGCAAGAAGAAGAAAAGATATCTTGAGCTCATTGCAGCACGAAAGAGAAAATGCAAATAAAACTCGAATAGCGAGTGTCGTTACCGACTATACGACATTGGGAGAATTAAAAAAAGATCCATTGGATCCAACAGTACTAAAAAGGTTTATTTTGAAACCTAAAGAGAATAAGAAAGGATAATATTCTATATGAAAAAAGAAGAAAGTATAATTAAATTTTATTTTTTAGCAGCAAGTCTTAAAAACAAAATTAGATCTGGGTGGAAAGAAATTAATATAACTAGTGAACGGTTAGAAAGTGTAGCTGAACATATTTTTGGGACTTTAATTTTAGCTGTAACATTAGATAGTGAATACGAACTAAATGTTGATATTTATAAAGTCTTAAAGATGCTAATACTACATGAACTAGAAGAAATAATAATTCCAGACTACACTATTAATTCAGGAGTTTCAAAAGAACAAAAACTAGAAGAGGGAAGAAGGGCCGTTCATAAAGTGACAGAGGGATTAGTCGATCAAGTAGAAATAGAATCACTTCTAGAAGAATTCAATGCTCATATAACACCAGAAAGCAAATTTGCCTTTCAAATAGATAAAATGGAATGCGATCTGCAAAGTAAAAAATACGATTTAGAAGGATATATGAATTTTGAAAATGTTAAAAAAGACGCTTTAAAATTTGGAAATGAAGAAATTTGCAACAATGCAGTAAAACCTAGCGATATCTGGTTAGAAGTAGACCGACAACTTTATGAGGATGAACTGTTTATAACTCTTCTAAATGCTCTAAAAAATTATAAATAATAAAAGGTCCAATTTTTATCAAAAGAATTGGACCTTTTTATCTTATTTTGACTAAAAAATGGGGATTTTTACTTCAATAAAGTAAAGATTTTGAATAAGATATATTGTTGAATTTTATGAAATTGTGTAAAGTAACTGTGGAAAACTTGTCAAAGGAACGTTCTAATTCTTGAAAATTCGCCGTATTCGAGATATATTATAATTACAGAAATTGGAAACCAAACCATGAACGGTTTTCCTTGCAAAATAACAAATTCGTGCTATAATAAGTAGCCGAAAAAAGGGGAAATGAAGTATGAAAAATATAATAAATAAGAAGAGAACTAACATATTGAGATCGCTAAGTGTATTAATATGCGTATTGACTCTGATTGCAGGTATATATATATCATATAATACTATGCTAGCAGACGAAGAAATAGCAAATGTTGAGACTATAGAGTATAATAGTTCTAGAGTAAGTGATAGATTTGCCGATTTCAAACAGCTGTTTTTAAGCGATTTAGTTCCTATTGAAAAGAAAATAGGATATGGCCAACTGGTAAATGACGCAGACATGAGTGGTAATCCAGTCGTCATGATCATCGAAGGAAATTATTTTTCTTTTAAGAAAAGTGTATTTGCTCATGCGACATCTACTTTAGTTTACGATATATCAGAGTATGATGAATACAACTACTTTACTTCATTTATAGGATTAAATAAAACCTCTTCAGGAGGTAATGGAGTTATTTTCCATTTTTATACATCTGAAGACGGAAAGAATTGGGAAGAAGCTATCGACCCAGTCGCAAAATTACCTAGAACAGAAGCAAGCTTTGTAGAAATACCTCTAGAAAATGTAAATTATTTAAAACTAGTAGTAGATTCTAATGGCGGAAATGGACAAGATCATTCAGTTTTTGCTGATGCAAAATTGGTAAACGAGGTAAATGGAAATTTTATTCTCGACTCTGTTGAAGACTTAGATAAAGAAATAGATAATATATATAATGGGCAGACATCAGTCGAGGGAGAACTTGAACATGTCGTATTGAAAAGAGAACTCGTTAAACGTGTAGGTAAATATACGATCAATTCTTTCTTCAACGAAAGCGAAGAGAATGAAGCTGCTTTGGCTTGGCTATTGGAAGATAAGTCGGTACTAAACTACTATATATTAGGTGGAACGCCAGATGGTAATAGCTATTATAACTCGTTAACACAACTATCTAGATTATATAAAGCTTACAAAAATGACTTTAAAATACAAGAAACTACAGAATACGGTACTGTACTAGGAGATATGTATACCCGCATGGCTATCGCGCTTTCACTGACTCACTCACAAAGAGTAGGATTGTGGATGCAATCTGGAGAAGAATCTAACCGTTCGGATGCAGTAGACCGTTATCAAATTTTTAAAGATTTACATAAAAATGGTAAATTTAAAGCTACTGAAACGATGAACATGACAAAGTGGTTTGAACAGTATAATGTCGAAAATATGCGTTTCGTCATGAATTCAAACATAGATGATGAATCGATATTATGGTTGAACGAATATGTTCAAAGCAAAATAGATGCTGAACCGGGAAGAGCATGGTCATATTTGACTCCACATCCATATATGGCTTATGTATGGCCAAATTATAGCAATCCAATATTTTACGATGACGACAATTACGATTATTTCAACGAATTATTCGCAGTAAATGGAAAAAAACTTTACGATTACGGAATAACACGAGGAACTAATGATCATAAAGTTTATAAGCAATGGATGAACTTTAGAAATAAATTCGGAACTGGCGCCGTATGTGGTGGTATTTCTAAGTCTGGAGCTGTAATACGTGCTACACATGGTATAGCAGCAACAGTAATAGGACAACCAGGACACGCTGCTCTATTATTTTACACAGCGGATGCTGAAGGAAATGGATATTGGAGATTAGATAACGATGTTAGTGGTTGGACTTTATCTGAAAAAGGAGAAAGAATGCTACTTGGATGGGGTAATGGAACTTATGCAAAAGGATCATACCAAGTTGTCTATATGGCATTAGCTCAAGAAGTTTTGAATGATTATGAGAATTTTGAAAAAGCAGAAAAACTCATAATGCTAGCAAGATCTTTTAGTGATAATCCTAATAAACAGGAAGAATTACTCAGAAAAGCTATAGAGATACAGCCTATTAACATCGATGCATGGTTAGATTTAATAACTCTATATAACAACAGCGATAACAAATCTGAAAATGATTACTATGATTTAGCAGAAGAAATAGCAGAAGACTTAAAGTACTTCCCACTTCCAATGTATAATCTAACTAATTTGATTAAACCTAAGATGACAAGTGTCGAAAACACTTACAAGTTTACTCTTTTACAGACTAGAATTTTAAACCTCGCTAAAAGTACTCCGAATAACACAGCAAATAGTTACACTGTATATCAACCTGATATAACAAGACTTGAAGCAAATTACTTATTAGGACGTTTAGATAGTACGATCGCGACATTCTCTTTCGACGGAGTAGACGCTAATAAAATAGTTTTATCAGATCGTTTTAAAAACAGTGGTATTCGTTGGGATTACAGCTTAGATGGTAAAAATACTTGGAATGAAGTTTCGTTTACTAGCGAGGAAGAACACAAACTTGAATTGACTAGAGAGCAGATTGAAAGTATTACAGCAGAAAATGATATATATGTCCATATCGTTGGAGTAAATTACGAAGAGAAAAATCTCTATAAAATAGATATTACAGAAGGTACATTACCTACAGAGTTATTTGCAAATGACTTAGAAAATAGAATCGTCGGAGTGAATTTAAATACTGAATGGCGCTACAGCGAAAATGACTCATGGGTATCTTACGGTAACTCTTCACCTAATTTGACAGGAGATAAAAAAGTTCAAGTAAGACAACCTGCTACTGGTACTAGGTTGGCAAGTGCTCCTTCACCTATTTACACTTTTACTGAAGATAATCAACCTGATACGAGAAAATATATTCCTGTATCACATTTAACAATCCATGCTGTATCAACTGAAGCTACTAGCCAAGGCGGAGCAGCAATTAAAGCAATCGATGCAAACTATAACACTAGATGGCATTCTGCATGGAACGGCAGCGACACACAACGTTACATTGTCATAAAGCTTGATAGATCAGTTACTCTTTCAGCTGTAGAATTCGTTCCAGCTGGTGGAGGAAATGGTAAAATATATGATGGTACGGTCTACGGAAGTCTCGATGGTGAAAATTGGGAAGTATTATCTAGCATGAAAAACTTGAAGTATACTAACCAAGCAAACACTATAGCTGATGCTATTGCTAATACTAAAAGCTTCGAAATTGAAGATCCAAAAGAAGTACAATACGTTAAAATAGTTGCAGATCGTTCTAATGCAAACTGGTTTGCAGCAAGAGCGTTCAATCTCTACCAAGATATAACTCAAAATCCACATCCTACTGCAGGAGTTGCATATAGCACAACTGAATTGACTAACGGTAAGGTAGTTGCAAGACTTGTAAATCCAAGTAGAGCAATAACTATAACAAACAATGGTGGTTCTGATACATATACATTCAGTGAAAACGGAGAATTTACTTTCGAATTCGTCGATGAATATGGTATTGAAGGATCTGCTACTGCAAAAGTAGATTGGATCGATAAAGATTTACCAGATGCAAATATTGATTACGAAATAGATTCCAATAATAAGATAAGTATTTCACTCGATGATATTAGTGAAGACGTTTACTTATTAGATGAACATGATAAACAGATAAACTTCATAAAAGTTAAAGATAAAAAAGTAACTAGTGTATCATATCTAAATTCAGCTGGTGAAGTAACTAAAACTGTTTATGTTGATGAAAACGGTTGCATCACAAAGATCGCTTATGTCAATACAAACAAAAATATTCCTTCGGTAGCAACTTATGTTACTATAATCACAGATGGTGCGGCTACTGAAGAGGAATACTTCGATGATAGAGGAAATCCAGTTGAAGTATCAGACGCTGATAGAGAAGCATTAAAAGGTTTACAACAACCGATGACCGACCCACTTGAATATACATTCGAAGAAAGTGGAAGCCATGAATTCAAACTTCAAGACAAAGCTGACAATATTACATTTAAAAGTGTTAAAGTCGATTACGAAGAAAATACTAATAAGATATATTCAAGTGATATTTCATACGACATAACACATTTAACAAATAAAGAGGTCATCGCATCTATAAAGGCTTATGTATTCAAAAACGGTCAAAAAGAAGATGCTAATATAATTACTGGTGATGAAACTCATACATTTGATAAAAATGGAAACTTCACTTTTAAATATAAAGATAAAGGAGATTCAGACGACGAAGCAAGAGAACATTCTGCAAAAGTTACTTGGATCGACAAAGTTGCACCTACCGCTCAGATTAAATATACGACTAGAGAAAATGGAGAAATTGTTGCAACACTTACAAATGAAAGTGAAAAAATAATCATAACAAATAACGGATTTAGTAGAGAATACGTGTTTAAGAAAAATGGTGAATTTACTTTTGTCTTTGAAGATGAAGCCGGAAACGTAGGAAAAGCTACAGCCATAGTGGATTCTATTAAAGAAGAAGAACCAGAAAAACCAGATGAACCGGAAAAACCTACTGATCCAGTTGACCCGGTTGAGCCAGATGTTCCAGTTGGTCCATCTAATCCGGATGATCCAGTATCACCTACTGACCCTTCTACCCCTTCTAAGCCTTCTAAACCAGTAATTCCATTTAATCCAAGTAAGCCAAATAATAAACCAAATACGGACAATAGTGGAGTAGTCGAAGGCGAAACCGACACAGATAATAAACCATCTACTGATAACCCAACTAAGCCGAATGACGAAACTTCTACAAAACCTTCTGATAAAGATGAAGATCGTGAAGAAGATAAAACCGTAGATGAAAAGAAAAAAGAAAATCACAATATAATAATAATGGTCTTGGTTTTAATAGTAATCATTCTAGCTGGTGTTACAGCAGGAGTTTATTACGAATATAGAAGATAAAAAAAAGATTGTTGAATTTATCAACAGTCTTTTTTTGAGTAAAAATCTAAGGTTTACGAAACTTATTGACTATGATATACTACTGTGGAAATCGAGTGATAAAAAATGAAACTAACTAAAATAATCTTAATGCTAACAGTATCTTTTATAATATTAAGTGGTTGCTCAAACGAAGAATATTCAAAATTTGAACACTTCGCTTTTAACGATATAAAAGATAAAGAGTCAATTACT
>CAJUKM010000014.1 GCA_910587535.1 uncultured Bacilli bacterium | reverse complement strand
TGACTAATTTAGGTAGAGAAGAGAAGCAAGAATTAACCGTTACCACTGGAACTCTTGCTCTAGTATTCGAAGACAATTCTGATGGAATAAACGCATCTCTTTTATTGGGTGAAAGTGTGACGAAGGAATTTAAAATAAGAAATACTGGAACAGAAGATGTGACAACGAACATGCTCTTTGGCGACATGGTAAATACATATCTGAGTGAATCACTTTCTTACACATTAGAATATAGAACAAGTGAAGAAGGAGAATGGGCAGAAGTAGAGACAGTAAGCCAAAATGTACCGAGATCTGAAATTGCAAGTGACAAGAACCTTGCTAAAGACTTAACTATATCAGCAGGAGAGACTTATTACTACAAACTAACTATAACGTTTAACGATTTAGATATCAATCAAAACGAAGACATAGATGCGATATTTGCAAGTAAGTTTAAAATAGGGGACGCTATAGATCCTTCGAAAGATACATTAAAACATTTAAATATAAAAGTTAATGAAGGAACACCGAATTTTGTTGCAGCCGCAACGACAGATGAGGGAGTATTTGCATTAGAAGATGACTATGGAACAAGTTATTATTATCGCGGTGCGGTAACAAACAACTACGTCAAATTCGCAGGCTTCTACTGGAGAATCGTCAGAATAAACGGAGACGGAAGTTTAAGGATCATATACGATGGAACACAAGGATATGCGAATGGAACGAGCGATACAGGAAGACTAGCATATACAGAAAAAGCGTTCAATGCAGAGTGGTATGATAACAAATATGTCGGATGGATGTTTGGAGGAGCACAAGGAGCAGCAAGTACATCAAAGTCTCAAGCCCAAACGAATACGACAAATTCAGACATAAAGACATTAGTAGATTCGTGGTATAAGACGAATATAGTAGATAAGAATTTAGGAGAAAGGATAGCCGACGTAGTATTCTGTAACGATAGAACGACGCCTGGAAAAGCAGAGACAGAATATTCAGATGATACAGGACTAGGGTATGGAAGTAATTATACAGCATATGGAGCAACAGCGAGGACGAATGTATGGAATACAGAAGCAAGTAAAGTGCAACCGAGATTTACATGTCCACAAAAGAACGACGCATTTACAGTGAATGACGAGAATAAAGGAAATGGGGACTTAACGTATCCAGTAGGACTCATAACAGCAGATGAAATAGTCGCAGCCGGAAGCGGAAAGTATATTACAGAAAATTCGAGTTATTACCTATATAAAGGACCATGGTATTGGTCGCTCTCGCCTTTGAATTTCAATGGCTATGCTAGCCCGTTTGTAGTCAGTACTAGTGGGCGCCTCAACCACCATAATGTCAACTACAGCGGTGCGGTCGCTCCAGTTATCAATCTTAAAGCTGAATACGTTAAGACCATGATAGGTGATGGAACTATCAATAATCCTTATAGAGATATAAACGATATTTTATAGAAAAGTGTGATAAATATGAATGAAAAAAGAAAGAACATGATAATCCTTACAGTATGTGCAATAACTTTGATGCTCGCAAGTATCTTAGGAACATACGCTTACTTCATGTCCAATATAAATAACGATAGCAGACAGGAAGCAGAAGTCGATACTGGTACTATGAGGTTAAGATTTGCCGATAACGGTGAAGGCATAAATGCTAAGTTGATGTTAGGTGAATCAATAACAAAGAAGTTCACATTAGAGAATACTGGAACACTAGATGCAACAGTATCTATAGAGTGGTTAGATATGATAAACACATATACTGAAGGAAGTCTTACTTATACACTGTCTTATTCAGAAACAGAAGATGGAGAATACACTGAAATAGTATCTTCTACAAATGTCCCAACATCCAGTACAGAATTTACAAGTACGTTAGTACCAGATATAACAATCCCAGTAGGGATCACTTATTACTATAAATTAGTGGTAACTCTAAATAATCTAAATGATATCGATCAAACAGAAGATTTGAAAGCAAGCTTTTCTACGAAATTTGTAGTAAGTCAACCATCGACAAATAGAAAATATACACTTACGATTGATCCAAATGGGGGAACTATTGATGGATCTAGTGAGATACAGACTTTAAGTATGAACGTAGGAGATACTTACGAACTAGGTACGAACGATACAACTGGATATAGAAAATTTGAAGGATGGAGAGTATCAGGTTATGATAGCACATTAAATGATACTACAGTAACTATTGGAAGATCTAATGTAAAGATAGAAGCAAAATACGGAAGTTTTAAGATACAAGAAGCGGTCAAAGCCATAGAGAATGGAGAAACACCAAAGTATGTAAATGCGACTGTACCTAACTTTTCTAATGTCGCAACGACAGATGAAGGAGTCTTTGCAATGGAAGACGATTATGGAACTAGTTACTATTACCGCGGAGCAGTAGAGAACAACTACGTAAAATTTGGAGACTTCTATTGGAGGATCATCAGAGTAAATGGTGATGGAAGCCTTAGAATCATCTACGATGGAACGCAAGGATATGCGAATGGAGCAAGGGATACGGGAAGATTAGCCTATACAGGAAAAGCATTCAATGCACAACATAATGATGCGAAGTATGTGGGCTGGATGTTTGGAGGAGCACAAGGAGTTCACAGTACATCAAAAACACAAGCCCAAACGAATGAGACGAATTCAGATTTGAAGACATTAGTAGATTCGTGGTATAAGACAAATATAGTAGATAAGAACTTAGGAGATAAGGTAGCAGACGTAGTATTCTGTAATGATAGAACAACACCAGGAAAAGCAGCTACAGGATGGAGCAGTGATACAGGATTAGGGTATGGAAGTAATTATACAGCATATGGAGCAGCAGCAAGAGTAGGTGGGCCATGGCAAGTTTCTGTAGTGCAACCTAGATTTACATGTCCACAAAAGAACGATGCGTTCACAATGAATGATGAGACTAAAGGAAATGGGGACTTAACATATCCAGTAGGATTGATTACAGCAGATGAGGTAGTTGCAGCTGGAAGTGGAAAGTATGGTACAGTAAACTCAAGTTATTACCTATATAAGGGATCATGGTACTGGTCGCTCTCGCCTTTCGATTTCAATGGCAATGCTTACCCGTTTATAGTCCCTACTAGTGGGAGCCTCTACGGCTATTATGCCAGCAGCAGCGGTGCGGTCGCTCCAGTTATCAATCTGAAAGCTGAATATGTAAAAACATTTATAGGCAATGGCTCTATCAATAATCCATATCGAGAAGATGGAACTTCTATATAAAAGTTTAGAAGAGATAAAAGTTATTAAAAGTAACTTTTATTTTTTTAACTTTGATAATTTTAACCTATATTGAAAACTCACTTTTTAAAAAGTAGTTTGAAATGTTATCTGTAAACATTTGAAAACATTGACAATAGTAAGCTCGTCATAATATAATAATTTACGATTTGGCGGTTAGTATATATGGAAAAAGAAAAGAAATTAAAGAAGATAAAAATAGAGAAAGAAAAAGTTTTAAAAAACGGTAGTAAAACACTTTTAGAGTTTAAAGAGTTCATATCTAGAGGAAACGTAATCGATATGGCAGTAGGTACGATAATAGGTGCTGCATTCGGTAAGATAGTGACTTCGATAGTAAACGATATATTGATGCCTCTTATAGGGATCGTAATAGGTGGAATAGATTTTACCAACTTAACTTTGAACGTCGGTGGAGCAGTCGTATCATATGGAATGTTCTTACAAAATGTCATAGACTTTTTAATAGTTGCGGCATGCATATTCATATTCGTAAAATTCTTAAATAGCTTTAAGAAAAAAGAAGAAGCTAAGGAAGTCGTACCTGCAATAGATGAGAAAACGGAACTTTTGAAAGAGATTCGCGATCTATTAAAAGAAGAAAAAAATACATCTAATTGATGTGTTTTTTTAGCGCTTATGTTATAATTATTTAGAAATGGGGAACTAAAATGATGCATTTATTTTTACCTGATATATATCAGAAAAGCATTTATTCTATAAATTATGAAAATCTTAAAAATGCAGGAATTAAGATTATTTTATTCGATCTCGATAATACCTTGGTACCTATAAATGCTAGTCTCCCTAGCAAAAAGGTAAAGGATCTTTTCGAGGATATTAAAAAAATGGGAATGAAACCTGTGCTCTTATCGAACAGTGGTCAGAAGCGTGTCGCTCCTTTTAAAGAAGAACTTTTCGTCGATGCTGCTTGCAATTCTATGAAACCGCTCAAAAGAAAGTATAAGAAAGTGTTTGGCATATATGACGTCAAACCGAATGAAGTAGCGGCTATCGGAGATCAGGTTTTAACCGACGTGTTAGGCGCTAATAGAATGGGAATCACTTCTATTTTGGTAAACCAAATCAGCACGACAGATTTTCCGAGGACGAAATTGAACAGGTGGTTAGAGAATAAGATACTCAATCATTATACGAAATTAGGAGTCTTTAAAAAGGGGGAATATTATGAATAAGATATGCTTTGGATGTGGAGTAAAGATTCAGAGCGATGATAAGAATTCTTTAGGGTTTGTCCCTTTAGAAAAACTAGAAGATTCTCAATATTGCCAGAGATGTTTTAGGATGATGCATTACGGCGACAATAAAAAGTCTGTAGAGCCAAAGAGCTCGAAGGAAATCATCTCTTGCGTCAATAAAAGAGCAAAGTACGTCGTCTTTTTAGTAGATTTCATAAACATATTCGACGACGTGATGGAGCTATTTAAAAGTATTAGAGTTCCAAAGATGTTAGTCATAAGTAAGAGCGATATCATCCCTAAAAATGTCTCTTTTTCGCAGATTAAGAACTATTTGAGAGTTACGTATAATATTCGTGAAGATATAGTTTTTACTTCGAATAAGACCAATTTAAATACATTTGTAAAGAAGTTATATGGGTTAGATGAAGTCTATTTTTTAGGGCTCACTAATGCTGGAAAAAGTACCTTGATAAATTCACTTTTAGATAGAAATAAATGTGATCAAAAGAGATTAACTGTCAGTTATAAAGAGAATACTACACAAGATTTCTTGCGAATTAACATCGGAGATATGACTATCGTCGATTCACCTGGATTTGTCTTTTCAAACTATGAACTCGATAAGAAAACCAATATCGATAGCGTCATAAAACCTATTACTTATCAAAATAAGATGTATAGAGTATATTCTTTAGGGAATGCTTTCCAATTTGGAGTAGATGGAAGTACGAGCTTAACTTTTTATTTCAGCAAGCAAATAGACATAGAGAGATTTTATAATAAAAGGGTAGATGGTATGACTTTTAATGTGGAAGATAATACAGATGTCGTCATATGTGGATTGGGATTTATTAAGTTTACTAAAAAAGCTAAGGTGACAATTCCTAGTGAGATAATGAGATATGTAAACGTAAGACCGAGCATAGTCGGAGGAAAATATGAGCAAGATTAAAGTCATGAACGAAAATCTTTCGAACAAAATCGCAGCAGGAGAGGTAGTCGAAAGAATTTCGAACGTCGTAAAAGAACTCGTCGAAAACTCTATAGATGCAGGAAGTCAAAATATAAAGGTCGAACTATTAGATGCCGGGAAAAGAAGGATCAAGGTCATAGATGACGGTTCTGGAATGGATGAAGAAGATGCTCTTTCTTGTTTTAAGAGACATGCGACGAGCAAAATATATAAAGATGATGATCTTTTCTTCATAAATACTCTCGGGTTTAGAGGTGAAGCTCTACCGTCTATAGCATCGGTATCCGAAGTCGTCTTAGAGACTTTCGATGGATCTAACGGTAAGATGATACATATGAAGGGTGGAGAAATATTAGAAGAGGGCATAGCGCCATCTAGAAAGGGTACTATAATAACTGTTTCTAATCTATTCTTTAACACCCCTGCAAGGTTAAAGTATTTGAAAAGTGAGCCTGCTGAACTTGCGAATATCACCCAATATATAGAAAAGTTAGCTCTTTCGTATCCTAAGATTTCGTTCGTTCTTTCTAATAATGGGGGATTAGTGGTCCGCACTAGTGGAAGCGGCAATCTCTTAAAGGCGATCCACGAGATATACGGAAAAGACGTAAGTTCTAACATGATTCCTATAAAAGGGTCAAACGACGACTACGATATAGGTGGTTATATATCTAAACCCATCTTACAGAGAAGTACTAGAAACTATATGAATACTATTATAAACGGAAGAGTGGTTAGAAACATCGAATTGAATAAGATAATAAACGATGCCTATCATACATATAAACCAGAATCAGTCTATCCGATAGTGGTTATCACAGTAGATACAGATCCTACCTTGATCGATGTAAATATCCATCCGACTAAACAGGATATAAAGTTTTCTAAAATGCAAGAGTTAAAGACACTCTTAACGGAGTCGATCAAGAAGGCATTATATGATACACTCCTCATACCAGATGCTATAAATATGAAAGAGGAAGACGACGAAACGTTAGACTACTCGTCTATAGAAGAAGAACTTCCAAGTGCACTATTTGTAAGAGAAGAAGAGTCCGTTAAAACAGCAGATAACGATACTCTCGATAGCGACGAGTATGATAAAAAAAGTACTCAAGGTACAATGGACTTTGCTTATGAAAAAAAGAACAGCGAGATAAAGTCTTTAGAACTCTATCCAGTAGGGGTCGCTTTTGGTACTTACATCGTAGCAGAGAATACAGAAGGCATCTTTTTAATAGATCAACATGCGGCAGTCGAAAGAGTTAACTACGAAAAAGTTTTAAAGGGTTTATCTCTGTGCGATTCTATTTCGATGTTAGTTCCCATAAACGTCGAACTATCTTCGAGCGATATGACAATATTGAGAAGTAGATTATCTATATTAGTAAATATGGGATTCGAACTAGAAGAATTTGGCATCAATACTTTTAAAGTAAATGCCCATCCAGTATGGATAAGAGAAGGATTCGAATATGAGACGATCAAAACTGTGTTCGACCTCGTAATAGAAGAAGGAAACGACTTCGAATTAGTAAAGTTTAACGATAAAGTAGCGGCTACTGTTGCCTGTAAGAAGAGTTTAAAGGGAAACACGAGAATAACATTGGAACTTGCAGAGGAGATATTAAAAGACCTAGTAAATTGTGACAATCCATATAACTGCCCACACGGAAGACCTACGATCATAAAGTTCACGGTTTACGAGTTAGAGAAGATGTTTAAGAGGGCGATGTAATGAAAATTAAGAGAAAGAAAATAAACGGATACGACGTATCGATATATAAGACGAAGAGATATTCCACTATCGACATGAGATTTCTATTTCAATTACCTTATACGAAAGAAAATATCTATATGTGCGATGTATTAGAAGAATATATGTTATTTTCTTCTAAAAAATATAAGACGAGAGAAGCGATAAACAGACGTCGAATGGAATTATATTCGATGGTATTTGGGTTAAACAATTATAATATCGGTGAGTCACTTTTCGTAGAGGCTTCGTTCAGCTTTTTCGATCCCGAACTAGTAAACGATGACTATATAGAAGAGGCTTTAGAATTTGCGAGCGACTTGTTGTTCGAACCGAACTTTGAAAACGGAAAATTGGATAGAGACGAATTTGTAAGATCTAAGGACAATATAAAGTTGTCGATATGTGACAACGTCATAGCGCCTAAAGCCAAGGCAGGTCGCATGATGACAAAATTAGCGTTTCCAGGTACATATCTAGTAACCGATTTTATCGAAACTAAAGAAGAATGTGAAGATTTAATAGAATCTTTTAGTGAACATGAAATTATAGAACTACACAAAAAGATAATCGACGAGTCTTTGGTGGGCCTCATCATCATGGGAAATGTAAGGGATGAATTTTTAGGTAGTATAGAAAAATTCTTTAAGTTTAAAAAATCTCATACATTGGATAAAAAGTTTAAAGATAGATTGAAAATATGCAAATCGACTCCTAGTTATACTAAAGTTAGTGATGAGGATATCAAAGAATCTATACTGAAAGCTTTGTACGAGTGTCCAGCCAGAAATAGAAAAGAACGTGCATCTTACTTAGTATTAAAGAAGATGATAGATTCGACAGGTCTCATGCTCCACAAGGTGTTAAGAGATGAATTAAAGCTAGTCTATACTGCTAAAGCAACTTATAGTAAGAGAACAAATACTATGATGTTTAACGCCTTTATAGATTCTAAAAACGAGAAAAAGGCATTAGAGGGTTTTAATATAGTCCTAGAGAGGTTGAAAGATAGAGATGCTATTTCTAAACTTTTAAAACAGATAAAAGAGGAGTACGACTTGGCACTTTATACGTTCGACGAGAGTAAATGGAATCCTTTTTTCGAATTATACGACGTCTCGTTCGGATTCGATAGGCCATTGAAAAAGAATAAGAAGGTTATCGATTCTTTAGTAGAAGACGATATCATCATGGCGATAGAAAAGATGAAGATTTCCAAAATACTTTTCTATGAAGGAGTAAAAAAATGAGAAAAGATTTTGTAAAAAGAACTTTAAAAAATGGGATTGTCGTCTATCTCTATGCCGATAAAAATCTCAAAAGGACGATTGCAAGTTATAACATAAAATATGGAACACACGGTTTCTATAATAAATTTTACTATGATAAAAGACTTTGCGAAGTTCCGTATGCTATGGCTCACTTTTTAGAGCACATGTTGATCGAAAAGTCGAAGTATGGCAATATGCTCATGAGATTCAAGGAGAAGAGTTATGAGACGAACGGTCTTACATACGCCGAACTCACTTCATATTATTTCATAGGAATCAAGGATACGCGCGAATCGATAAAAGAGTTGATCCACATGGTGGACGACGTCTGTTTTACAGAAGAAGACGTCGAAGACGTAAAGCACGCTATTATGGAAGAGGTAACCAAGAATGACGACAATCCTTACAGCTTAGGATTCAATTTAAATAGAAGAAACAGCCAATCGAATTACGAAGTAGTACATTCTTCTTGTAATGTCTTAGGCACTAAGAAGACCACGAAAAGTATCAGCTATGATCAGGCAAAATTGTGCTATGATGCTTTCTATAACGATGAGAATAAGTTTTTAGTAATAGGTGGAAACTTCGAAATAAAAGAGATGGTAGATTTTTTAGAGAGTGTATATGAAGATATACCTCGTCATCCAAATAAAATGGAACTTTTTTCTTATGAAAAATCTTTGAAGCCACGCAAGGACTATGACGAAATATTAGATAACGTATCGTGTGATCATGCGATCGTGACATACAGATTCAAAAACGATTTTTCACTAGATCCATTGCTAGTAGATTTATATCTATATATCTTTAACAAGATGAGATTCGCTAGCGACACAAAGTTAGTTTCAAATCTCATAAAAAACGAAGTTATCAAAGCTGGTATCAGTTGTACGACAGATTTTTTCGACGGCAATATAACTCAGACTTATACAGCTGATGTCATCGATTTAGAAAAATTTATTAAAGCTATAGAAGGGGAGTTTAATACTAAAGATTTGGATCACTACTATTTCGATTTAATAAAAAGAAATATGAAAGTAAGCGAGCTCAACAAAATGGATTATATCTACAGAAGTATCGCCAGATTTCCAACTGGTATCGATTTTTCTGAAAAACTATATGCGATGGCAAAACTAGATGAAATCACTTTGGATGGTATGAAAGACTTGATCGAAAAGATAGATTTTAGTATAAAGACTGTTACAGTCATCAAAAAAAAGGCGGATTAGATACTGAATTGTTCTAATTCGTCTTTCTTTTCTTCTTCAGTTATTTCTTCTTTTGACTTAGCTACGTTGTCTAAACCTAATAATTGATATGAATTCATCTGTTCGTCGTCTAGTTGGATAAGTTTTAATATTTCGTCCATAGAAGTTTCTCCAGTAAGAACTTTTCTAAGCCCATCTTGAAGCATAGTATTTATATTTGAAGTATCCGCGAATACTAATTCTCTAAGTTTTGCCTTACTCATTCCAGAGGAGATAGCGTCTTTTATATCTTGATTTATAAGGAGTACCTCGTGAATTGGAATTCTTCCTTTATATCCGTTGGAGCATTCTGGACAACCGACAGATTCATATATTTCATTGACTTCTAAACCGAGCGCATTTTTGAACACACTTTTTTCATAATCTGTAGTAGGTCTCAATTTTTTACAACTAGAGCAAAGTTTGCGGGCTAGTTTTTGAGAAATGATACCAGATATAGCAGAACCGAGTAAGTAACGTTCTACGTCCATGTCCAAAAGTCTTTCGATAGTATTAAGTGAGTCATTAGTATGGATAGTCGATAATACTAAGTGTCCAGTAATTGCGGATCTAACTGCTATACGAGCTGTTTCTGTATCACGAATTTCACCGATCATGATTATGTCTGGGTCTTGACGCAGGATACTTCTAAGTGCGCTTCCAAAAGTCATGCCTATTTCACTGTTTACCTGTACTTGGTTAATTCCTTCGATGTTCATCTCTATCGGATCTTCGACTGTGATAAGATTTCTATTTTCCGTATTCAATCTTTGAAGCATAGCATAAACGGTAGTGGATTTACCAGAACCAGTTGCACCTGTAACAAGTATGATACCATTAGGAATTGTAATCATCTTTTTAACTGTCTCATAGTTTTCTTTAGTGAATCCCAAGTTTTCGAGACCAGCACTAGACATAGAGTAGTCTAAAATACGAATAACGAGTTTTTCACCCATGTTTGTAGGTAAGCAAGATACACGCAAGTCTACTGCCAAATCTGATATGAGTCCTTTTATTGCGCCGTCTTGTGGAAGACGCGATTCTGTAATGTTCATGTTAGATATGATTTTTACACGTGTGATCATATTTTTTTTCATCGTAAGAGGAACATCTGCATAATCGTGCAAGTCTCCATCTATCCTTATCCTTATGTGAATTCCTTTTTCATATGGATCGAAGTGAATATCTGAGCATCCTCTTTTGATACTGTCGGTAACGATGTCGTTTACGATATCGACGATAGGGGTGTTATCATAGTCGAAGGTAACGATGCTTACAAATTCTGATCCATCACTGCGAGGGACAGTAGAACTCTCTGCCATCTTAGGGATATCATTTGTTTCAGTAGTGCTTACTGTGTCTTCTGGTCCTAAGAGTTGCTCTTCAAACATTTTATCACACCCTTTTATTCTTATATAATTATAAACTAAGTGCTAAAATTATACAAGAGGTCAAAGAGGTAATTACAATAATTTTACTTTACAAGTACAAATATCAATTAAAAAATTTCTATATTTATATTTAAGTATCATCGTATGCAAAAGGTGGAAAGAAAAAAAGAAACAATTTATATTAATACTATGTTCTATAGGAACCTCTGTCTGACATTATGACAAGCTTAGAATATGTATGTGCGATGTAAGACGATTATGAAATAATTGCAGCGTTTTTTAAGAAAAGTTTAAGCCTTAATGGAACATCATTTTTCTATTCGGTGAATTTGTCTAAAATTGAGAATTTTGTTTTTAAAGTAAATATTTTTTTTGATAGGATCTAGTTTTAAAACGTAATCTTCTAATAAGTGTTCTTTTCCGTTTTCGATATAGTAACACTTTATTTTAGAGTGAGTATATAGAGAGTCTTTCAAAATCTCTTCAAACTCAGAAATTTCATCTTTAGATAAAAGCGGAATGAGAATGGATTCATCTTTTTTTAATAATTCACTGTTTGGAACTACTGCATTAAAAGGTCTCCACTTCTTCATTCCGCGATCGTTCATTCTCTATGTCCCCCGATTTTTTTGTTTCTTTCGATTATAGTAGAATCTTTTAAGAGATTCGAAGCTTTTATGATAGAGTTGTTGCCATATCTATTTTTTATTGCATCGACAGCATAGTTTATCTTGTCTTTTTTTATTTTCTCCTCATAAGGTTCGAATAGATTCAACTGTTCGGTATTATTATTCTCTAAACCTCCTAAACTTATACTTACTTTTCTAATAGGGTAATCTTCATAAAACTTTTGAAACATCGATAAGCAAACGTTTTCTATGACGTCTTTGTCGTTTGTCGAATTTGGAAGTTTTCTCGAATGATAAAAACCACCACCATAAGCCTTTGAATATCCTATTCCAAAACCGATTACATTACATTTTTTTCGATTTCTTCTAAGTCTAAATGTTAAGACTTCTATCATCTCTTTTATGATAATTCCTATGTTGTCTTCGTTATAGTCTTTGAATAAAACTTGACTGTGTCCATACGATTGATCTTTAGGTCTTTCGTTGAAATCATTTATTTTGGCAAGATCTATCCCATTGGCATGATTCCAGAGTTCTTCTCCCATTATGCCATATTTATTTTTGAGTTTCTTAAGATCATAGTTGGCCAAATCACCGATCGTTTTTATGCCGAGTAAATTTAGATTTCTCTCCATGCGTTTACCGATCCCCCAAAATTCACTCAGAGGGGTGATATTCCAAAATTTAGTCGGTATGTCCTCATAAGTCCATTCAGCTATGTTATCTTTTGTATGTTTTGCTTCTATGTCCATTGCTACCTTGGCAATAAGCATATTCGGACCTATACCAGCAGTACTTATTAGTCCAGTTCTTCTTTTGACTGTGTCCATTATTTTTTTAGCGAGTTCGTAGACGCTTAAATTGTACATCTTTAAATAATTTGTGACATCTAAGAAACATTCGTCGATAGAATATATATGTAAATCTTCTTTACTTACAAAATCTTGATAAACAGAAACGACTGCTTTCGAATATTTGATATATAAACTCATTCTAGGTGGAACTGTCTGATATTTTATTTTAGAAGGGATTTCATAGATGCGAGTTCGAGAGCCGACCCCGAGTGATTTCATATAAGGGGTCACCGCTAGAGTTATTGCGCCATTTCTATTCGGTTCTGCTACTACTAAAGGGGTAGTGTAGGGATCTAGGTTTCTCTCTACACATTCACAGGTGGCATAGAAAGATTTCATGTCTATTACGATTATGCTTCTTTTAGGAAGTTTTTGATAGTCTATCATAGTCTCACCCTCTTATTAATTATTATATATAATATCTTTTCGATTATCAATTCACACCATAAGGGTACTGTGTTATCTTCTTTACATTTGTCGAATTTGGTGATAAACTTATCATATTAGAGGATAGTAAAGAGACTTATCTCATAGTATTTTCTTTACAGTTTTTTCTTTGGTGAATGTTTGCGAAAAATGTCGAAAGAAAAAACACTTTATTGAAGGGATGGAAAAAAACATGGACATTAAAAAAAAGATCAGCATAGCAGTTAGCATACTTTTCTTAGTACTAGTCACTGTTGTCGTAGGAACGTATGCGTATTTCAATACGGGGGTAAATAGTGGGCCAAAATTTGAAGCCGGCTTACAGTCTGGCGATATGAATCTAGTATTTGCCGACAATGATAATGGAATAAATGCCAAGTTAATGTTCGGCGAATCGGTGACGAAAAAGTTTACGATCAGAAATGCAGGAACACTAAATACAAGTTTGAGTTTAGAATGGGAAGATTTGATCAACACTTATTTAAACGGAAGCTTGAGTTATAGATTAGAATACTCAGAGACAGAAGATGGAGAATATCAAACTATAGTAGATACTAGTAACATACCAGTATCGTCAGTCGAGACGACTCAAACTCTAGCAAGTGAGTTAGCTGTGCCAGCAGGAGAGACATATTATTATAATCTGATAATAACATTGAACGACTTAGCAGAGATCGATCAGTCTCCAGATAGAGATGCTACATTCACAACTAGATTTGTAGCTAATCAACCTATAAGATATAGAAGATATAAATTGACAGTAGATCCAAACGGAGGAGTATGGGAAGAGTACGTAAATGCTCAAGAATACTTGATGATGTACGACGATGTCAAAGAGATAGAAGATCCAACTAGAAGCGGGTATGTATTCGCAGGATGGGAGAACAGCAGTTCATCATCAAAACTAGAAGGAACCGAATTTACAATGGGAATCGGCGATACGACATTGAAGGCGATATGGGCTCAAGAATCATATACGCTCACGATAGATGCAAACGGCGGAATATATAGTGGAGCGACGACAGTAGAAGTCCCATTTAGACAGACAACTACAATCGCGACACCAACAAGAGAAGGATACACATTTGCCGGATGGGAAGTAAGTGCAGGAAAACTAGAAGATGATACATTTACGATGAACTGTATGGAAGATGCAAAACTAACAGCAAAATGGGTAGTCAACAACTATAAATATATCGTATACCACAATCAGATGAACACATCAGGAAATGGTTACACTCTAGTAAGTGCAGATACAGATGAGGGAGAAGCAGCATTTGGAAGTACAATAAGCCCAGATACTAAAGTCTATCAGGGATTTACTGCACCAAACAAACAGTCGCTTACGATAAGAGTCGACAACAGCAATCCACCGACATTAAACAAAGTAGATTACAATTATGCAAGAAACAAATATAATTTAACGATAAATCCGAATGGAGGATCTTATAACAATTCGACGACAAGTGTTACAGAAGAAGTATACTATGGAGCAGAGAAAGAATTATTGACACCAACAAAAGAAGGTTATAACTTCACGAATTGGAGTGTAACAGGAGCAAAATTAGATGGAACAACTCTAACGATGTCAGATGCAGAAGCGACAGTAACAGCGAACTATACACCAAAGACATTTAACATAACGTTCAATGC
This sequence comes from uncultured Bacilli bacterium, assembly GCA_910587535.1. Taxonomy (GTDB): domain Bacteria; phylum Bacillota_I; class Bacilli_A; order RF39; family UBA660; genus RUG11867. Next base: position 13,773 of record CAJUKM010000014.1, on the reverse strand, counting down.
GAATGGAGGAAGTGTAAGTACTCAAAGTAAAGTAGTAACATACGATTCGACATATGAAGAATTACCAACCCCTACATATGAAGGATACCGCTTCTTAGGATGGTTTACTGAAGCGAGTGGAGGAACTGAAGTAGTATCATCTACTCAAGTATCACTTACCTCGAATCAGACTTTATTTGCCCATTGGAAGAGAGACATAAGTGACCCAACAGGAGTATTGACACACTTAAATATAGATCCAAAAGAGGGAACACCGAACTTTGTATCAGCGGCAACGACAGATGAGGGCGTATATGCAATGGAAGATGACTATGGAATGAGTTATTATTACCGTGGAGCAGTAACAAATAACTACGTCAAATTTGCAGGATTCTATTGGAGAATCATCAGAGTAAATGGAGATGGAAGTCTAAGGATCATATACGATGGAACACAAGGATATGCGAATGGAGTATCAAATACAGGAAGACTAGCATATACAGAAAAAGCGTTCAATGCAGAGTGGTATGATAACAAATATGTCGGATGGATGTTTGGAGGAGCACAGGGAACGGCAAGTACATCAAAATCTCAAGCCCAAACGAATACGACAAATTCAGACATAAAGACATTAGTAGATTCGTGGTATAAGACGAATATAGTAGATAAGAATTTAGGAGATAAAGTAGCGGATGTAGTATTCTGTAACGATAGAACAACACCAGGAAAAGCAGCCACAGGCTGGAGTAGTGACACAGGATTAGGGTATGGAAGTAATTATACAGCATATGGAGCCGCTGCGAGGACGAATGTATGGAATACAGATGCAAGTAAAGTACAACCTAGGTTCACATGTCCACAAAAGAATGACGCATTTACAGTAAGTGATGAGGTAAAAGGAAACGGGGCCTTAACGTATCCAGTAGGTTTGATCACAGCAGATGAAATAGTCGCAGCTGGAAGTGGAAAGTATGGTACAGGAAACTCAAGTTATTACCTATATAAAGGATCATGGTACTGGTCGCTCTCGCCTTGCTGTTTTGCTGGTAGTGGTGCTTATGTGTTCTATGAGAGTGGTAGCCTCCACTATACGGGTGTCTATAACGGCGGTGCGGTCGCTCCAGTTATCAATCTGAAAGCTGAATACGTGAATACCCTAAGAGGTACAGGAACGATTAGTGATCCATACACGGTGTGAGATATCGGAGATATCGAACATAGTGAATGGATAAAACTTCGAAAATAATAATCGGAGAGTAACGGGAAAATGACTCTTCATTTTCCCGGCAAATTAAAATATGAGAAATCATGTCAGACTAAAAAGTTTGACATGAATTTTTTTGCAAAAAAATAAAAAGTATTATAAGATTAAAAGGGAATAGGTTATTGTAAACGCGCTAGATTTTTCATTTGTACTGAGTTTGTAGGCTTTGAGTGCTTTTCTTGTTTGTGGTCGCTCTCGCCTTACTATTTTAATGGTAGTAATGCTAATGTGTTCAATGAGAATGGTAACCTCAACAATACGAATGTCAATAACGGCGGTGCGGTCGCTCCAGCTACCTGTTAAGATTAGGATACTAATGTCACCGGGAACTATCGGAAAATATTCTTATAGTGTGAGGAAACATCCAAAAGGAAATCTAAAAAGATTGGTAACAAATCTATTTCCAGTGAGTTAATTCTCCAAATACTTATGAAGCACGCTTTACAGTGTTTAAAATGCTGTTGCTAAGAGGCTTCATTTTTTTTTTAAAGTTTGTTAATGAATCGAGTTTATGATAAAATTATGTATAGAAAAGAAGTGATACTATGTATGCTGAGGTCTTAATAGAGTATAAAGTAAAAAGTCTCGATAGAAGCTTTACATATCTAGTACCTGAACATTTAAAAGATGTAGTAAAAGTCGGTATGAAAGTCACTGTCCCTTTTGGCCAAGGAGATTCACTAATTAATGGTTTTGTGACTAAAATCAAATACGATTCTAATCTGGGTAATTTGAAGTCGATCGTTTCGATAACAGATAGAGAACTCATACTAAACGATGAACTTATGGAGTTAGGTCACTTTTTAAGAGATAGCACTTTGTGTACTTTGATAAGTGCCTATCAAACCATGTTACCTTCTAGTCTTAAAATTAAAACTATCAACTCTAATTATCAAAAGTATGATACTTATATAAAGTTGAGTGTCCCTTCTGAGTTTGTTAAAACATATATAGCTGAGATAAGGGGTAAAAAACAGATAGAGCTATTAGAAACTCTGATGAAGGAAGAAAAGATACTTAAAAATAAATGTAGTGTAAGTGCTGTAAAATCTCTTTTAGATAAAGGTATAATAGAAGAAGAGAAGGTACAAACTTATAGGATATCTAAATCTTTAGAGAAAGAAGAAAAGAGTGTCGTCTTAACAGAAGATCAGAGTAATGCTTTATGTAAAATAAAGGATAGTTTTAATAATAGCGAAGTGTTCTTACTGCACGGGGTAACTGGAAGTGGTAAAACTGAAATCTATATGCATCTGATTCAAGAGGTCGTCTCATCTGGAAAGTCGGCAATAATGTTGGTACCAGAAATCACTTTAAGCATGCAGATAGTAGATAATTTCTATAAAAGATTTGGAAGCGATGTTGCCATATTACACAGTGCGCTTTCTCAAGGTGAAAAGCATGATGAATATTTGAAGATTTTGAGGGGCGATGTGCACATAGTAGTAGGTACTAGAAGTGCAATATTTGCTCCAGTTAAAAATTTAGGAATAATAATAATAGATGAAGAACACAGCGAATCGTATAAACAAGATAATACTCCTCGTTATAATGCGATAGATATAGCTAAATGGAGAATAGAATATCACAATATTCCATTGGTTTTAGGAAGTGCCACTCCGACATTTGAAAGTTACGCTAGAGCTTTAAAAGGCGTCTATACGCTTTTGAGTTTACCGAAAAGAGTAAACGATGCCAAGTTGCCCTCTATCAAAGTAGTCGATATGGCTATGGAAGCTAAAAAAAGAAATATGATTCTCAGCGAATACTTAAAAGAAAAAATTATAGATCGTTTGGATAGGAAAGAACAAGTAATATTATTTTTAAATAGAAGAGGATATGGAACTCTCGTCAGCTGTATGGCTTGCGGATATGCGTTTAAATGTCCCAACTGTGACATCACGCTTACTTTTCATAAGAGTTCAAATGCCCTCAGATGTCACTATTGCGGATACTATTTAAAAAAGCCGGAAGTCTGTCCAGAATGTAAATCACAAGAAATAAGAGAGTCTGGAATAGGAACTGAAAAGTTAGAGAGTGAACTTTCTAAGTTTTTTCCTTCTGCAAGATTAATCCGGATGGATGCCGATACTACTTCTAAAAAAGGTAGTCACGATAGAATAATAAAAGATTTTAAAAACGAAAAGTACGACATATTATTCGGCACTCAAATGATCAGTAAGGGACTCGACTTTCCTAAAGTATCGTTAGTCGGAATAATAAGTGCCGATACAACTTTAAACATACCAGATTTTAGAAGTGGAGAAAGATCTTTTGCGCTTTTTTCTCAAGTTGCAGGAAGAGCTGGAAGAAGTGGACTAGAAAGTGAAGTAATAATCCAAACATTTAATCCCGATAATTTTACTATAAAGATGCTCGAAATGGGTTCATTTTTGAAAAACTATCAATATGAGATGAGCATCAGAAAAAAACTCAAATATCCTCCTTATTATTATCTAGTTGGAGTAAAAATCTGTAGTAGCATATATGAAGATGCGAGTATAGAAGCAACTAAGGTTTCTAAATTTTTAAAAGAAAAACTGGATAGAGAAAGTATAGTTTTAGGTCCTACTACTGCGGGAATATTTAAAATTAAAAATATATATAGATTTCAAATTGTCATAAAATATAGGTACGACGATAAACTTAAAAATGCTTTAAAGGACATAGATGAGCAGTACATAAATCATAAAACGGTTTATTTAGAATTAGATATGAATCCATATTATATATGATGGAGGGGAAGGAGCCTTAAATGAACATTTCAAAAGAAGAGTATCAATATGAAGAAAGTCATCTTTCTCAAACTAAAGATATTATAGAAGATATCATTGCTACTAAAAATGTCGATATCGAGGATTATAAAACGCGTATAGTAGAGAGAAAGAGATTTTTGTGGGAACATCAAAACGAGTTTATAGATAGTGACTTATGCAGTTTGATGAATGAGGAAGATATGAACATTTCTTTAGTTAACGACGATATAACGAAAGTATATAAACTATATAGAAGTTTAGAGACACCATATTTTAGTAGGATCGATTTTGAAAGTGACAATAAAAAAAATACATACTATATCGGTTTAACTGGAGTCGATAAAGAATATGAACCTGTCGTCTACGATTGGAGAGCTGCTGTTGCCAATCTCTATTATAATTATGGATTGGGGGAGTCCCAATATGAAAGCGATGAAGGACTCGTGCTTGGTACTACGACATTAAAAAGACAGTTCGATATTCGATTAGGAAATCTCTTGAGTGTCTATGATAACGAAGTGGGGGTTAACGACATACTTTTAGAAAGCGTTTTAGCGGGGAATACAGACCTTTATATGAGAAATATAGTGGACACTATTCAAAAGGAACAAAACGATATCATCAGGGCTTCTATCGGAACAGATTTGATCGTAGAGGGAGTTGCAGGAAGTGGAAAAACAAGTGTAGCACTTCACCGAATCGCCTATCTTTTATATAATCAAAAAAATTTGACTAATAAAAATGTCCTAATATTCTCACCTAGCGAAATATTTACGGAATACATATCTAGCGTACTGCCAGAATTAGGTGAAGAAAACGTCGCAACGACGACATTTAAAGATTTTGCAGCTAACTATATAAAGGGAATAAAGATCGAATCGTTAGTTGAATTTATAGAGAGATGTTATGAAAGTAATTCAAAAGATAAACAGTTAGAAGAAATGTTGTCGTTTTCTTATAGAGATAAAATCGATCGGTTCTTAAGTGATTATTTTTTATCATTAAAATTTACCAAAAAGCTAGGACTTAAGACTTCCTTTTTATCAGCAAGTGAACTTAATAATTTAAAAAATAGAGTTCCTAGTAAACTGTCATTTTACGACAGAATAGAATATTTGAGTGAAAAAGTTTGTGAATACTTTCAAATAGACGAAGTTAAGAATGCTGCGAAAATACAAAAAATCTTGCGTAAAATTTTAGGTGTCATTGAAAGTCCTATAGAGTTATGGGAGTCTTTCATAGGAAAACGAATTGATAAAGTTAATTATGAAGAAATATTTGCAATTTTGTATCTTTATTTCGAAGTCAACGGTTATCCTTCAATGAGTCAAATTAAACTTTTAGTGATCGACGAAGCGCAAGACTATTCACTTTGGCAATTTGCTTTTATAAAAAAGATATTTAATAATGCGAAGTTTACTATTTTAGGTGATAGAAACCAGTCTATAAATCCATATTTAAAGTATAGCTCTTTAGAAGATATCAAGGATATTTTTGGCAGTGCTAAGTATAAGCAGCTTAAAAATACATACAGATCTAGTAAGGAAATAATAGAGTTTGCAAACCATATATTAAATCTTAAAGATATTCATTCGATAAGAAAATCAAATGGAATCGACGTCATAGAAAAAAAAGAAAAGAATTTGCATGACGATTTGTCGAGTGACATCTTGGTTTTACGAGATAAAGGATTAAATAGAATTGCTATTATAACTAAGAACGAAGAGGAAAAGAATTATATAGAGTCACTTCTTACTAGTTTAGAAGTAGATATCATCCCCGTATATTTAGCAAAAGGATTAGAATATGATGGAGTCATCATATATACAGATTTGAGTAACAAATACTTAGATTCAGAGAAAAATCTTTTCTACGTCGCTTGTACTAGAGCTCTACACGCTTTAGTGGTGTACAATCAATCATAAAAAAATGATTTGCTATATCTTGTCGAAAAGGTACTCAATCGAGTTCTTTTTTGTTATCATGCTTTTAGGTGAGTATAGATGAACATAATTTATAGGAGAGATACTTTGTACGTAATTTTAGAAGAGAATTTGAACGAAGAGTCTGTTAACACTTTAGAGAATCGAGTAGACAATATTATGGACACTTTTAACATAGAAAATTTAGTAATCAATGCTAGAAAAATGTCTCCTGTTCACTTTCGTCAATTCGAAGAAAACTTCAGATCCAGACACGAAAATAAAGTAGTGATAAAATAATTTTTACACTTTTTTAGCATTTTTGGTTGACAAGTGCTAACCATGGGCATATAATTATTTTAGCACTGGCAAAATGCAAGTGCTAAACGAGGTCTTAAATATGAACGAAAGACAGAAGCAATTATTAAAAGAAATCGTCGAGTCCTACGTAAGAGACGCTAAACCTGTCGGATCTAAAGCTCTAGTCGAAAAACTTAAGTGTTCGAGTGCGACCATTCGCAATGAGATGAGCGCTTTAGAGGAGTTAGGCTATCTAGAAAAGACACATTCTTCTAGTGGTAGAGTGCCTTCAAAAGAGGGTTATAAATATTATGTAGATAACATAATGGAACCGAAGGAATTAAATGGAGAAGAGATGTTAAAATTGCAGACGATCTTCTCTAATACAAATCTCGTTCTATCCGACGCTATTAAAGAGTGCATGGAAATTATCAGTGAGCTTACAAATTATACTAGTATAGTTTTAGGCAAGGACTCCGAGAGTTGTACTTTAAAGCAGTTAAATATAATTCCGATAGATGATAAAAAGTTAGTGGCACTTTTAGTCGCAAGCAATGGTCATGTCGAGAATAAACAGATAGTCGTCCCAGAGATGGTCGAAGTGAAAGAGATAGTAAAGGTTTCAGAAATTATCAATAAACATTTAATTGGAACGCCGATAAGGGATGTCTCTGCAAAGATGGAATTCGAAATAAAACCTCGAATACAGGTATTAATCAAAGAATACGAAAGTGTATATAACATGTTTCAAAACGTATTTAACGATTTTGCCGAAAGAAATGGCGACGTATTCTTCGGGGGAAGAACTAACATGTTAAATCAACCCGAGTTCGATGAAGTGGACAAGGTTAAAAACATAATGGAAAAACTAGAAGACTATGAAGCTGTTAGACGTATAGAGGCTAAAGAGGACGGTGTTAATATATATATCGGTGATGAAAATGAATTCGATAAAGATGTTACAGTTGTAAAGACCAGTTATAAAGCTAATGGCGAGGAAGGTACTATCGCAATAATAGGTCCAACAAGAATGGAATATGAACGCGTAGTGACTCTTCTCAATTATTTGAAGAGCCAGATAGAAAGGTAATAATGATGCAGGAAAAAGAAAGTAAGAAAACAGAAACTGTAGAAGAAAAACAGAAGAATGTAGAAAAGAAGAACAAGAAAGGTAACAAAGAACTCGAAGATTTGAGACAAGAGGTCGCTGAACTTACAGATAAATGTGCAAGAGCTCAGGCAGAAGTCATAAATTTTAAAAAGAGAAAAGAAGAAGAAACTGCTCTAAGATTGAAATATTGCAATGAAGATTTACTTTTAAAGTTTATCGGCGTATGTGACAATTTCGAAAGAGCGATAAAGATGGATGATCAAAATTTAGATGACGAAGTGAGTAAATTCTTAAGTGGCTTTAAGATAATGTATACCAATATGTTAGAGATACTTAGAAGTTACGAAGTAGTCGAGATCGAATGTTTAGATAAACCGTTCGATCCAAATGTGATGGAGGCTATTTTAGTCGAACATTATGACGGCAAAGAGCCACACACAGTAGTCGAAGTTTTGCAAAAGGGCTACATGTATAAAGATAAAATCTTGAGACCTGCTATGGTCAAAATAAACGATTGATAATAAAAGGAAAGGTGAAGAAATTATGAGTAAAATTATAGGAATAGATTTAGGTACAACTAATTCATGTGTATCTGTTTTAGAGGGTGGAGAGCCTCACGTAATAGTTAATCCTGAGGGAGCAAGAACTACTCCTTCGGTAGTATTAATTAAGAATGGAGAGGAGACAGTTGGTGACGTTGCGAAACGTGGTGCTATTTCAAATCCAAATAATACTATCTACTCTATAAAGAGAAAAATGGGTACTAAGGATAAAGTCGAAGTCGATGGAAAATCTTATACTCCAGAAGAAATCAGTGCTAAGATTTTGATGAAATTGAAAAGCGATGCAGAAAGTTATTTGGGAGAGAAAGTTACAAAAGCCGTAATTACTGTTCCAGCATACTTTAACGATTCTCAAAGACAAGCTACAAAGAATGCCGGAAAGATTGCTGGATTAGAAGTAGAACGTATCATAAACGAGCCTACTGCAGCAGCTTTAGCTTATGGAATCGATAAGCAAGATAAAACTCAAACTATCCTCGTATACGATTTAGGTGGTGGAACGTTCGACGTCTCTATTTTGGAACTAGGAGATGGAGTATTCGAAGTTAAATCTACAAGCGGTAATAACAACTTGGGTGGAGATGATTTCGACGATGCAATAATGAACCATCTAATAGATACGTTTAAGAAAGAAAACGGAGTCGATCTATCGAAAGATAAGATGGCAATGCAAAGACTTAAAGACGCAGCAGAGAAAGCTAAGAAAGATCTATCTGGTATGACAAGTGCACACGTATCATTGCCGTTCATATCTCAAGGATCTGACGGACCACTTCATTTAGAATTGGATTTGACTAGAGCTAAATTTGAAGATTTATGTCATGATCTTTTCGAATCTACTCGCGAACCAGTTAAAAAAGCTCTTAAGGATGCTAAACTTACTGCTAAAGATATAGATCAAGTAGTTTTAGTAGGTGGTTCTACCCGTATCCCTTACATTCAAGAGTTAGTTAAGAATGAATTAGGAAAAGAACCTAATAAGAGCGTCAATCCAGACGAAGTAGTCGCTATGGGTGCAGCTATACAAGGTGGAGTATTGACAGGAGAGGTAGACGATTTAGTACTATTAGATGTTACACCTTTATCTCTAGGTATAGAAACTATGGGTAACGTGATGACCGTATTGATTCCTAGAAATACGACTATACCTGCAAGTAAATCTCAAGTGTTCTCTACAGCTGTAGATAATCAACCTGCCGTCGATATCCACGTATTACAAGGAGAAAGACCGATGGCATCTGACAACAAGACATTGGGCAATTTCCAACTTGGTAACATTTTACCAGCTCGTCGTGGAGTTCCTCAAATTGAGGTTACTTTCGATATCGATGCAAACGGAATAGTAAACGTTAAAGCTAAAGATCTAGGTACAAATAAAGAACAATCGATCACTATCACATCTAATACGAACTTATCAGATGATGAAGTAGAGAAGATGATGAGAGAAGCAGAAGCTAATAAAGCTGAAGATGAAAAACGTAAAGAAGCAGCTGAAGCTAAAAATGAGGCTGATCAAGTGGTATTCCAAGCTGAAAGATCTATCGAAGACTTAAAAGATAAAATATCAGATTCAGAAAAAAGTGAATTAGAAGACTTGATAAAAAAGACTAAAGAAGCTATTGAGAAAAATGAGATCGAAGATATCAAGAGTTCAAAAGATAAACTTCAAGAAAAACTCATTGCAATTTCTTCTAAGATATATGAAGAAGCAGCTAAGAACGCTCAAGCAGAAAACAGTTCTGAGAACAGTGATGCTAAAAGCGAAGACAACGTAAAAGAAGCAAATTATGAAGAAAAATAGTAGGAAAGTTCTAGGAAACTAGAACTTTCTATCGGGTTGAAAGGACAATAAAAGTGAACGAAAGTTTATTTAAAGAGGTGTAACGATGGCAAAAAGAGATTTTTATGAAGTGCTAGGAGTCGATAAAAATGCTAGCGATGCCGAAATAAAAAGTGCATATAGAAAGTTAGCTAAGAAGTACCATCCTGATGTAAATAAAGAAGAGGGTGCAGCTGAAAAGTTTAAAGAGATAGGAGAAGCATATTCTGTACTCGGAGACGAACAGAAAAGAAAAACTTATGACCAATTTGGAAGCGCTGCTTTTGAAAATGGAGGGGGAGGTTCCGGCGGATTTGGCGGTTTTGGAGGATTCAGCGGTTTCCAAGAATCCGACGTCGATCTAAACGACATCTTCAGCGATATATTAGGTGGTTTCGGCTTTGGTGGTGGCTCTAGAAGAAATAGGGCTTCAAAGGGAGACGACATACTCGTCAGAGTAGATCTAGATTTCATGGAGGCTATATTTGGTACTACCAAAGATATAGAGTTAAATGTCATGGAGAGTTGTTCTGTATGTAATGGTGAAGGAGGGCACGATCCAAAAACGTGTGCGACATGTGGTGGCCGTGGTCGCGTAGTAACTCAAGCTCGTACTATTTTAGGTGTGATGGAAACAGAATCGACTTGTACAAGTTGTGGTGGAACTGGAAAAACTTTCGCCTCTATCTGTTCGAATTGTAAGGGTAAAAAACAAGTCAAGGTTAAAAAAACTCTTTCGGTTGAAATTCCAGGTGGAGTAGATACTGGGGAAAGACTTAGAATATCTGGAAAAGGTGGCGCAGGAACTAATGGAGGTCCAAATGGTGATGTCTATTTAGAGTTCAGAGTTTCTTCTCATCCTATATTCGAACGCGATGGAAACGACATATATTTAAAACTTCCTATAACGATCACCGAAGCTGTTTTAGGATGTAAAAAAGAGATACCTACAATCCACTCAAATGTAGTATTAGATATTTCTAGTGGAACACAAAGTGGCGATAAGCTAAAACTCAAAGGAAAAGGTATACCTTCTACTAGTGCTTGGAATAAAGGAGACATGTATGTTATAATAGATGTAGTGATACCTACTAAGATAGATAGGCATCAGAAAGAATTATTCAAGGAATTAGATGGTACTAAATTGGACAACGGAGAATATAAGAAGATACAAAGGTACCTCTAGAAGAAAAAACTTATGATAAATTACGATGAAAAGAGCAATTTTAGAGCTAAAATGCAAATTTTGAGTTCTCGAGATGTCGGCGGTTGTGGCGATGTATATAGAAGGCTTTCCGTACTCGCCGACAGAGCATATGATAACGAGGCTGTAAAAGAACTGTTTGAAGCTTATAGAAAAGAATACTCTAACGTCGGTGGCATACTTAATCCAGAGCGGGTTTTGGAATTTGTAAGTAAAATTACCGAAGTTGAAGCTCAGGTAGATAAAATGTTTGCATCCGGTAATGTCAGCAAAGAAGCAGCTTTAAAAGAACGAGAAAGACAAGAAAAATTAATCATCGAAGAGGGAAAGACAAAATCTCTCGACGAAGCATTCGATAGAGTCAAACAAAAAATCGAATATTGTGAGTTACAATACAATATGAATATAAATCGATTATCTGAGTTTTTAAACCCAGAACAAGTAGATACTTTCTATTTTGCTGCCATAAACCGTTCTTGGGAAATGCTCGATGTCATAAGAGATAAAATCGATAGAGGGGTGAGTGTATCCGATTACCTAGGCGATACATATCAATTATGCGAGTTGGTCATAGAGATGTTAGAGTGTGAAGATGTTTTTACATTCAATACAAAAAGCGAGGAAATAGCTAGAAGAGTAAATGATCTCAAGAAAAACTATTTAAACATAAAGAAGATAGGTTAATGCTCTTTTTGAGTGTTAACTTTTTTAAATATATGTTATAATTTAATTAGAAAAAAAACGGAGGATTGCGAATGCAGTTGATCGATAGTTTTAGCGAATATAAGCTTCTAGATGTTGGAGACGGACAAAAGTTAGAAAATTGGAATGGTGTCGTATTAGTTAGACCTGATCCGGAAGTCATATGGCCAAAAAAAGGTGATAAATCGTGGCAATGCGACGCAAAATATATGAGAAGCGAAAAGGGTGGAGGAAATTGGACTATCAACTCTTCTCTTCCAAAATCGTGGCAGATTCACTATAAAGAGCTAACATTTAATCTCAAACTAATGGGATTCAAGCATACCGGATTGTTTCCGGAACAAGCATCTAATTGGGACATTTTGATGGAACGAATTAAAAAATCTAATCGAGAAGTGAAAGTTTTAAACCTATTTGCCTATACTGGAGGAGCTTCCATTGCAGCTTTATATGCAGGAGCAAGTGTCGTCCATGTCGATTCATCTAGAGGAATGGTCGACTGGGCGAAGGAAAATGTTAAATCATCCAATTTAGACGATAAACCTATCAGATTTATAGTCGATGACGTCAAAAAGTTTGTAAAAAGAGAGATAAGAAGGGGAAATAAATACGATATCATCATAATGGATCCGCCGAGCTTTGGAAGAGGGGCGAGTGGAGAAGTATGGGATATCGAAAAAGATCTTTACGATTTAGTAGCGGATTGTAGAGAAATATTGTCCGATGATCCAATCATGTTTTTGATTAATTCTTATACGACTGGACTTTCTATGAGTGTGCTCGAGAACATTCTGAATCTTACGGTTAACGAAAAATATCGAGGTAGAATTGTAAAAGACGAATTAGGAATAAAAGTCGAAAATACAAATATAATTTTACCATGTGGCATATTTGCTAGATGGGAGAAAAAATGATCTTTCTTATGAGGTGTTTAAATGGATAATGATTTAAAAAAGGTACAACTACAAAAGTTTGCGATAGATTTGCTAGATAGAGCAGATGACATTTCTATGAGGGAAACCGAATGGGAAGTTTCCAATCTATTAAAGAGAGTATCGAATATAGGTAGTATTGCAGTTTTGAATTATGAATCATTAAACGAAAAAGATATCGATTTAGTGCTGAAGATGATGACTTTATACGAAAATTCAACTATCGACGAAATTGTTTGCAACGATTTACTACATAATTTAGTAGAGTCGATTGAAGTTCTCTTCAGAGAAAAGAAGATGTTACTAGATAAAAAGATAGAAAAAGTCGCAGCGTGATGCGACTATATATTAAGGACGACCTATGGTCGTTTTTATTCTGATAAAAATAGTTAATTTAAAAAAACTTAATTAATCACTAATTAAGCTTTTCAATTATGTTATCTTTTCTCGCAGGCCTTGATAAATTCTTCGAATATAGCATTCATAGATTCCATCAGTTCAGGATGCCATTTTATTCCCATAACAAATCTTTTATTTTCAAGCTCTATCGCTTCTACTGTATTGTCGACTGGGCATCTTGCTACGACTCTACATCCTTTTATTTCATTTTCGGTTGCGATACAAGTATGAATGCTGTTAACGTTTATAGTAGTTTGTTTCAATATATCATATAATTTAGAATCTTTTACTATTTCTACTTCGTGGGCAATTCTCGATCCGAATTTATTATGGAAAACGCTGGAATCGGTATGGACCGAGCCTCCTAAAGCTCTAACTAAATTGTTGAATCCAGAACAAATCCCTAATAGGGGAATGTCTTTTTGTATACAGATCTTTGCTATCTCTTCTTCATATTGGTTGCTGACCAGACCGCCTTCTAAAATAACTCCATCTAATCTGCTAAGAATTTCTTCTAAATCTCTTTTTTCTTCTTCTTGTAGGGTATATGTATCTAATTCTTCATCACTTTTAAAGATAATCTTTTTTTCTGAAGGAAGAATGCCTACTGCCAAAGCATTATTTCTTACCAAAACGTATCTGATATCGTCGACTATGTCCATATAATGCCACATATCACTCACTAAAGATGGTTTACTTACTATTCCTATTATCGGTTTCATAAAATCTACTCCTATCAAAATAATTTATTAAAATAAATTATTCTTTCTAAATATATTTTATCATATATAGAACCATTATAGTAAGTAAATATTCATATAA